>CABMDX010000307.1 GCA_902385025.1 uncultured archaeon
CCACGAAAGTTCAGGAGCGAAAGTGCCTGGTTGCCGATTACAGATATGCATGGATGTGATTTTGGCTCAGAAGGATGTCTTAGCCACATAAAAACCTAGCTACCTCTCCATCGCCCTCTGCATAGTCCTCGCCACCATCGCCCCCGCCATCCTCTCTTGCACAGTGGATGCCAGCGCCGCAGCCGCCCGCGCCCGGGAATACTCATCCACCTGCCAGTCCAGCCCCTCGTAGCCCACATCCATGAGAATGAGGCCCTCCGCAGGAGCCGTTGGAGCGCCGTGGTTTAACTCTGGCCGCAGGAGATTCGAGAACCAGAGCATATCCTTCTGCCCCGAGCCCACCTTCTCCAGAGATCCAACGATCTTTCTGACCATGTTCCATAGAAATCCGCTGGCCCGAATGTCGAAGATGAACAGCCCATTCTCCTCAGAGATCTCCAGCTTCATGACGGTTTTCACCGTATCCACCTTTGAAGAGGAGAAGTTCCGGAAGTCGTGCTCTCCCAGGAGCAAGTGCGCAGCCGATTGCATCACACCCAGATCCAATCTGGGATGCCAGAGAAGATAGCGGTACTCTCGCCACTGTGCATTCCAGCGCGCGGAAAAGCCTATGGGCGCCACCGCCCAGGCCCATGTCCAGATATCACGCGGAAGCCGCCCGTTCACACACCTGGGACGCGCGAGCTTCGCTTTGTCCTCATCGATCCAAAAGTCGATCACCTGGCCAAGAGCCGAGACTTTGCGGTCCGTCCTTCCTGCATAGCAAAAGTCGCCATGGATGACGCCAATTTTCTCCAGCGCCTGCCTGACGCGGCAATCGACTGTGACCAGATCAGGCTGACGCTGAAAGCCCCAGTAGCCGTCTCCCAGGTACGCCAGCTTCAAGGCTATTTTCATCTAAGCTTCTCGGGGGTCGGTGATGTATCCGGTGATGGCGCTGGCTCCGGCGGTGGCTGGAGAGCAGAGATAGACGAAGGCCTTGGGGCTGCCCTGCCTTCCCACGAAGTTGCGGTTGGAGGTCGAGAGGCCCCTCTCGCCGGCACCAAGGAGGCCGAAGCTTCCACCCATGCACGGTCCGCAGCAGGCCGATTCAAACATTGCACCGGCTTCCATGAACATCTCTACTAGACCCGCCCGGAGGCATTTCATGTACTCCTCGCGGCTGGCTGGAACCACGATCATCCGCACGCCCCTCGCCACGGGCTCGCCCTTCATGAGGTCGAGTGCCAGCTTGAGGTCCTCGAATCTGCCGTTGGTGCAGGAGCCCAGGAACACCTGATCTATCCTGGTCTCTGGAACCTGGCTGATGGGCAGCACATTGTCTACGTTATGCGGCATTGCGATCTGCGGCTCAAGGTCAGTAACATTCCAGTGCCTTTTCTCTGCCTTTGCATCCTCATCAGTGCGCACGATTCCTTCCTCAATTGCGGCAACATCTTTCACTCGCTCCCGGAGATATTTCAGGGTAACCTCGTCCGGCTCGAAGATGCCTGCCTTGGCCCCCATCTCGATGGCCATGTTGGAAACCGTCATCCTCTCCGGGATGCTCATTCGTTCTGCTGCCTCTCCCCGAAACTCGCAGGCCAGATAGTTGGCGCCATCGGCTCCAATATCCCCAATGATACGCAGCACCACATCCTTCGATGTGACGCGCGCGGGAAGCCTTCCCTCGATCATGAGCTGCAGTGTCTCTGGAACCATGAACCAGAGCTTTCCCGTGGCAAAGACCGATGCCATGTCCGTGGAGCCTACGCCCGTAGCAAAGGCTCCGAAGGCCCCGTAGGTGCAGGTGTGCGAATCCGTCCCAACTATTATGTTGCCGGGAAGCACATGTCCCTTCTCGGGCATGACCTGATGGCAGACGCCGCAGAATATATCATAGTTAAGAATATTCTGCTCCCTGGCAAAGGCACGAAGCAGTATATGATTTTCCGCAGCCTTGAGGCTGTCAGCGGGGACCTGATGATCAAAGAGCATTACGATCTTCCCAGGGTCCCAAACCTTGGCATCCCTGCCCGCAATCTCATAGAAGCCCTTGATCGCCAGGGGTCCGGTGATATCGTGGATCATGGCGGCGTCAATATTCGCCATGACGAACTCGCCAGATCGCGCCTCTCTCTTTGTCGCTTTGGAGAATATCTTCTCAGACAGGGTTTGGCCACTCATGGGAAGGGCCATTTCATCCATGATAAATAAATCTTAACCCTGGAGAATGGAAAACATCAGCCAAAAACTCTTCAGACCTTTTCAAAGCCTTTAAATAAAGCTGATAATATCAACGATGTACATAAGATTACATCATAGCCAGAAGATGGAGTGCCCCTGATGAAGATCAAGTACTTGCTCGACGAGGAAGAGATCCCAAAGAAGTGGTATAACGTAGCCGCCGACATGCCCAGGCCCCTGGACCCCCCCCTTCATCCGGGGACGCTGAAGCCCCTCAATGCCGCGGATATGGAAATGATCTTTCCCAAGGCGCTCATCCGCCAGGAGATGAGCACCGATCGCTGGATAGACATCCCGGAAGAGGTGCGCGACATTTACCGGCTCTGGAGGCCCACGCCGCTTTACCGTGCTGCCGCTCTGGAGAAGGCTCTCAAGACGCCAGCGAAGATCTACTACAAGTATGAGGGCGTCAGCCCCGCGGGCAGCCATAAGCCCAATACTGCGGTCCCTCAGGCATACTACAATATGCTGGAGGGCATCGAGCGACTGTCAACTGAGACAGGCGCCGGCCAGTGGGGCTCGGCACTATCTCTCGCCACCTGTCTCTTCGGCCTGAAGTGCACAGTCTACATGGTTCGCTCCAGCTTCGATAGCAAGCCCTACCGCAAGAGCGCCATGCGCGTATGGGGTGCGGAATGCCTCTCCAGCCCGTCCAGCCGCACAAACTTCGGCAGGAAGATCCTGTCCGAGATGCCAGATACGCCTGGTTCGCTTGGAATCGCCATCTCTGAAGCGGTGGAGGACGCTGCATCCCATGAGAACACCAACTATGCTCTCGGATCCGTGCTCAATCATGTTCTTCTCCATCAAACGATCGAGGGACTGGAGCTGAAAAAGCAGTTTGAGATGACTGACGACTATCCGGATATCATGTACGGCTGCTGCGGCGGAGGAAGCAACTTCCCGGGAATGGTATTTCCCTTTGTTCCTGATAAGCTGAAAGACAGGAAGGAGCTGCGCATGGTGGCCTGCGAGCCCTCTGCCTGCCCCAGCCTGACCAAGGGGCTTTATGCCTACGACTTCGGCGATACGGCTGGCATGGCACCGGTGATCAAGATGTTCACGCTGGGCCATGACTTCATTCCACCAGGCATTCATGCCGGCGGCCTGCGCTACCATGGCGATGCCCCACTGCTGTGCAATCTAGTGCATGACGGCCTGATCGAGGCCACCTCCTGCCAGCAGAATGAGGTCTTCGAAGCCGCGACCACATTTGCCAGAAGCGAAGGCATAATTCCTGCACCGGAAGCCGCTCATGCCATCAAGCCTGCCATCGATGAAGCCCTGCGCTGCAAGAAGACAGGCGAGAAGAAGACTCTGTTCATCTCCCTGACCGGCCACGGCCACTTCGATCTGGCTGCCTACGACGCCTACAATGATGGCAAGCTTGTGGACTACGAGTATCCGGCGGATCTGGTGAAGCAGTCGCTTGCCAATCTGCCAAAGGTCTGATGTCGAAAGGCATCTGCAAGATCGGCTTTCTGATCAATCCCATTGCAGGAATGGGCGGCAGTGTGGGCCTGAAAGGCACTGATGGCCTGGCAGAAGCTGCCAGGCAGAAGGGCGCCAGGCCCCTGGCCCATGATCGGGCTCTGGCATGCCTGCGCGCCCTGGCGCCGGATGTCGATAGCATCCTCTTTTTAACCGCCAGCGGCAGCATGGGCGAGTTGGCTCTTTCGGAGTGCAACATCAACTATTCGGCATTCTATCAGGCACCCGCTGTTACCGGCTCTGCAGACACAATTGCGGCGTGCCGGATTTTCCTGGAAAAGGGTGCAAGGCTGCTGATCTTTTGTGGCGGAGACGGGACCGCCAGAGATGTGGCATCCGTGGTAGCGAGACAGATTCCCATCCTCGGCATCCCGGCTGGGGTGAAGATGCATTCAGGAGTCTTCGCCATCAGCCCCGAGGCGGCAGCGGAGCTGGCGCTGGGCTTTGTTAGAGGTGAGATAAAAGAGAGAGAAACGGAGATCGTGGATGTGGATGAAGAGCTCTACCGAACTGGAGTGCTGCAGACAAAGCTCTACTGCGCCGCCCGGACACCCTACCAGCCAGTGCTTGTCCAAGAGCGAAAGAGAATCTACACTTCCGCCAGCGAGGAGGAGTTCAAAGATCAGATAGCTCTCTTTGCCAGCGAGTTCATGAGAGACGGCTCTGCCTATATTCTGGGAGCAGGCACCACAACCAGCAGAATTGCCGAGCTGCTGGGAGTGAAAAAGACGCTTCTGGGTGTGGATGTGGTCCGGAATGGCAAATTGATCATGCAGGATGCCTCGGAGAAGGATCTCCTGAAGCTGCTGGAAGAGGAAAAGAGCGTCAAGATCATCGTCAGTCCCATCGGAGCGCAGGGCTTCATCCTGGGCCGGGGAAGCCAGCAGATAAGCCCCGTCGTGCTGATGCGGGTGGGACTAGAGAACCTGATAGTAGTTGCCACGCCCCATAAGCTGTCAGAGCTTCCCGATCTTCTGGTGGATACGGGCGACAGGGAAGTGGATAAACAGCTTTCAGGCAAGAGGCAGGCAGTCTGCGGCTACCGGATGGCTCAGACCAAAGCGGTAAAAGCGGCGACCTGTCTGGAATGATGCCCGGGGAAAGGAGGAAATCATTTCGGGAAACACATGCAAATGTGGAAGAGCTGCAAATGACTGAGTTAGTAAGGATAGCCGTAATATTTTTATAGGGCATGAAATGCCAAACCAGAGTGCAAACTACAACAGACAATTCTCTCGTAAGGCTGCGCAAATCCATGGCCCTGATGAATATGGCCATGAACAGAGTCCTTGGCATAGACCGGGGCAAGAAAAGCGAGCTTTCTCCCATGACACTTTCCATTCTTTATCTCTGCTATTTCAAGAGAATCAAGATGAATGAAATAGCAGAGATCTTCAACATCAGCAAATCCACGACAACCGATTACGTCGATCATCTGGAAAGCAAGGGATTCGTCTGCCGCAGGAAAGGCGAATCCGACCGACGGGAGATACATATTTTTACCACGCCAAAAGGCAGTGATTTGATACTGAATAAAGAAGAACGGACCAATTCATTCTTGAAGGAATGCCTCTCTCGCCTCACAGATGAGGAGCAGGCTCAATTCATCTCCCTCCTTTTCAAGTTTGCGGGAAATGATGATTCTCTGCCCTATGAAACCCTGATCGAAGATCTGATGAAGAGGCCCTTCTCTGAAAAACCAGAAGCAAGCGCAATGGAACGTGACTGCAAAGACCGATCTCCTGCAATATTCAGAGCCTGCAAATCGAGGCAAAGCAAAGATGCAAAGACAAATTGAATTTCTTGATGCAAGCCCTGCCTC
>CABMDX010000308.1 GCA_902385025.1 uncultured archaeon
CCAACTTAAAGACACCAAATATCAGATCAGAGGTGTTTGAGCTCTGTTTTGCCACACCATTCACGCGAGTTTTTATGGCGGCATCTGATGGATCGATCCTGGCAATCCACGGGCCGAAGGGCGCAAATGTGTCGAAGCTCTTGGCACGCGTCCACTGGCCGTCTTTGCGCTGCAGGTCGCGGGCAGTTACGTCGTTGAAGCAGGTATAGCCCAGGATGTATTTTTCGGCATCCTCTGCTGCGATATTCCGGCAGCGTTTTCCAATCACCACGCCAAGCTCTCCCTCGTAGTCCACCTGCTGGCTAGAAGAAGGATAAATGATTTGCTTTCCCGGAGCCAGGACCGCAGAAGGCGGTTTTAGGAAGAGTATGGGCTCCTCTGGAAGCTCCATCTTCAGCTCTCTGGCGTGCTCTGTGTAGTTCAAGCCCACGCAGACGATCTTGCTCGGCTGGCAGGGCGCCAGCAGCTCGACATCCTCCAGAGCCAGCACCTCTCCCCCAGAGATAATGCCATTCTCCTCGCTGTACGAGCCCCCTCTAATTTTGCCGTCCCGCATAAATCGCACTATCATTACAACCTCTGTTTTTTTTTGCTCTTAATTTTCAGCACTATTACTATCCTGGAGCCCACACATTATAGCACCATTTGCTCTTTGTCTGTTTAGCCCCTGCAGGGACCCTTGCTGCCGTCAGGACCCCGCCTGTACCTGCCAAACTCGCTCTCTAGCAGGCGGTCGGCCATGATCACCGGACCCTCGACACAGACGCGCGTGCCATCCGGATCCAGGCAGCAGGAGCCGCAGATTCCCTCAGCGCACTTGAAGTAGCGGTTGATGCAGGCCTGGGTCTTTGAAGAATGCTCACGTGTCCTGGAGATGATATCCCACATCATCACTTCCGGGCCGCAGATGTAGATCTGATCATATTCGAAGAGATTCAGCTCCTTCAAACCTGCTGCTGCACGGCCCATGATGCCGGCGGAGCCGTCATCGGTGGTGATAATAGTATCTCCGAGGGCCTCGAAACGGCTCTGGAAGATAATATCCTCACGGCTCCGGAAGCCCAGCAGGGATGTGACTTCCATGCCTCTTTTGCTGGCCTGCTCTCCCAGAAAGGCCAGCGGAGCTGTTCCCACGCCACCGCCGATCAGCAGGATTCTCTTGCCCCTCAGGACAAAGCCATTGCCCAGGGGCCCTCGCAGGCCAATGCTGCTGCCCGCGCCCAATTTGAATAGCGCCTTTGTGGCCTCGCCTACAGACTGGACGGTAATTGTATCAGGTCCAGAGAAGCTCATGGGAACCTCATCTACTCCCCGGATCCAGACCATGACATACTGCCCCGGTCCTGGATCGAGATCTCTCTCCAGTTGGAAGGTCCTGATCTGAGGGGCCAGAGAGCGCACCTCTTGGATTATGCAATTTATGGGTCTCATGAACGCCTCCCTGCCAGGCCGCGCAGCTCCTCCAGAGTCAATGATTTTCTTTCCAGATAACGGGCGAGGCCGACTGTGATCTCCTCGAAGATGCCATAGCCCCTCTGCAGTGCCGTGCCCACCTGAACTGCAGAGGCTCCGGCTAAAATCATCTCCACTGTGTCTTCCCAGGATGTAATTCCGCCCACGCCGATCACAGGGATATCCAGCCCTGCTGCCAGATCATAAACACAGCGTACTGCCACCGGCTTTATGGCCCGGCCGGAAAGGCCGCCAAAGCGGTTCCCGAGAATTGGGTAGCCCGTCTCGATGTCTATGGCCATGGCCTTCAGGGTATTGATGGCAACTACCGCATCCGCACCGCCTCTTTGCGCAGCAAGGCCCAGCTCAAGGATATCGGCTGTATTGGGTGTGAGCTTGACCCAGACCGGCACATCGGCAGCAGCTTTTACAGCTCCTGTTACGGATTCCACCATCTCCGGATAGCGGCCAAGCTCCGAGCCATATTTCTCTGCGTGCGGGCAGGAAAGGTTCAGCTCGAAGGCATCGGCCTTGAGCCCGCGGGCGATTTGCGAAAACTCTCGCGCGCTGGAGCCGAATATGCTGGCGATGACGGGCCTGCCGCCCTTCCTGGCGATCTCAATCTCTTCCTGGAAATTTCGGTAAGATGGATTGGGCAGGCCCATGGCATTCAAGAGGCCGCACTCGACGGCCACCACGGTCGGGCCGTGGTGGCCTTCTCGCGGGACAGAGCCGAGGGATTTGGTGACCACGCCGCCTGCGCCTGCGAGCGCTGCACGCCGAAGGGATGCGCCGGTGGTGCCCAGGATGCCTGCAGCCAGGAGGACCGGATTTTGCAGATCCAGGCCGCCGGCATGGACGGTTAGGGATGACATAGGCAAAAAGATCAGCAGGCGAAGATAAAAGGTTTATCCGGGCCTGATGGTCTGGGACAGACAAGAAAGCTCCAAAGTACGTACGAGATATCTGGTGGTGAGGACTCATTCAGAAGAATATCGGGCTCATCTCAATGCGATCTTTCCAGCTTTCAGCCATTACTCGAAGTACGAGCCCGCAAAATTCGCATTATACCAGGAGCCGCCCTCCTCGGTGCCTGTGTTGAAGGGGCCGACGACTGTCTCTCCGCCAGCATCTCTTGCCCTTAAAATTCCATTCTGTCTCGGGTCTTGCTTTGAGCCGACTACATAGAATTGCTTATTTTCGTTTGCCATAGGAAAACCTCTTGATGTATTGAGCTGCCGGTGCACTCGGAACTTGGCTGCTCTGGTCGGCGTTGGCATTGATGACGGTGGCGATATTCCGCATTTATCACCTCA
>CABMDX010000309.1 GCA_902385025.1 uncultured archaeon
ATACATTGTAGGTTTTTGATTACAGGAGAAATCACACTTAATGTTATTGAGGCGCTTCCTTCAGATGTAGGAAGACGCATCGCTCGCGTATACCATGCCGTTTTCCGCGAGAAAGGGTGGCATGCTGTTGATTTGGTCAGCATTCAGGGCAAAAAGAAGACCGCAGCGCTGCTGTGGCCAGGCTATCCGGATGAGACTGTCACGGGAGTCGTGCGCCTGGATGGAAACACCCGCAGGAATGCAGGAGCCGGCATAGACGACAAGGTCCCATTGAAGGTCGTGCAGGCATCGGCAGCAGAATCGGTTATCTTCGCACCCACAGTTCCTCTGCGTATCACCGGAGGCGAGGAGTATCTGAAGAGGTACATGGAGGGGCGCGTGATCACCAGAGGAGATCTCATTGAGATCCCAGTCATGGGCCGCAAGATCGAGCTCATGGCCACGCGCGTATCCCCTTCCAAGGAAGCTGCAGTAATCGGCGATAAGACCCGAATAGAGATCTCGGAGAAGCCGGCCAAGGAAGAGAAGGCAGGACCTCGCGTCACCTATGAGGATATCGGCGGCCTGTCTGCCGAGATCAAGAAGGTGCGGGAGATGATTGAGCTGCCCATGAAGCATCCGGAGCTCTTCGAGAGGCTGGGCGTGGAGGCTCCAAAAGGAGTTCTGCTCTACGGCCCTCCGGGAACCGGCAAGACGCTTCTCGCCAAGGCTCTGGCCTCTGAAACAAATGCTCACTTCGAGACCCTGAGCGGCCCGGAGATCATGTCCAAGTACTACGGCGAGTCAGAGGAGAAGCTGCGACAGCTCTTCAAGACCGCCGAGGAGCAGGCGCCATCCATCATCCTCATAGATGAGATAGACTCCATCGCCCCCAAGCGCGAAGAGGTAACGGGCGAGGTGGAGCGGCGCGTAGTTGCCCAGCTCCTGGCCCTCATGGACGGCATGGAGTCGCGCGGCAAGGTAGTAGTAATCGGCGCCACCAACCGGCCCGATTCCCTGGACCCGGCCCTGCGCAGGCCAGGACGCTTTGACCGCGAAATAGAGATAGGCGTTCCCAACCGTCAGTCCCGTCTCGAGGTCCTGCAGATCCACACGCGCGGCATGCCGCTTTCCAAAGATGTGAACCAGGAGAAGCTGGCCGATGTGACGCACGGCTTCGTGGGAGCCGATTTGGCGGCACTGGCACGTGAGGCAGGTATGCGCTCTCTGAGGCGTGTTTTGCCTGAGCTGGATCTTGAGGTGGAGGCCATCCCCGTTGACATCTTAAACAAGATCGAGGTCAACAACGACGATTTCCTGGATGCTTTGCGGGAGATGGAGCCGTCAGCCATGCGTGAGGTCATGGTAGAGTCGCCCAATGTGCACTGGGATGAGATCGGAGGGCTTGCTGAGGTCAAGCAGGAGCTGGTGGAGTCGGTGGAGTGGCCGCTGACCTATGCCAAGCTCTTCACCCATATGGATGCCAAAGCACCCAAGGGCATCCTGCTCTACGGTCCTCCGGGCACGGGCAAGACCATGCTCGCCAAGGCAGTGGCCACGGAGAGCCAGGCCAACTTTATCAGTATCAAGGGCCCGGAGTTCCTGAGCAAGTGGGTAGGCGAGTCGGAGAAAGCGGTGCGTGAGACCTTCAGAAAACCAAGACAAGCCGCGCCCTCAGTGATCTTCCTGGATGAGATCGATTCCATTGCACCAGCCAGAGGCGGCTCAACAAGTGACTCGCATGTCACGGAGCGTGTCATCTCCCAGATACTGACGGAACTGGACGGACTCGAATCCCTGAACAGTGTAATCGTCATCGCAGCCACAAACCGGCCGGACATAATCGACCCGGCACTGCTGCGGCCAGGGCGCTTTGATCGGCTGATCGAGATCGGCCTGCCTGATGAGACCGCTCGCCGCGAAATCCTTAAGATCCACATGGCCAAGAAGCCTTTGGCCGATGATATCAATGCTGAGGACCTGGCCAAGAGGACAGAGAAATACTCCGGAGCGGATCTCGGTGCCGTGGTCAATGAAGCGGTGATGCTGGCCATCCGGGAGTGTGTCCTTGGAGGCAAGGGCAAGGATGAGGCCAGTGTCTGCGATTACAAGGTAGAAAAGAAGCACTTCGACGAGGCCTTGAAGAAGGTTCAACCTACAGCAGCAGAGATGGATATCTACAAGAGGTTCGCCGGAGCTAAAGCGGCTTGAGGAAAAAACATCAAAAAGGGGCCGGAAATTTCCGGCCTCAAGAGCTATTTTTTCTGCTGCGCCCGGTTGAGGGGCTTGGTAGTTGGCCTCTTGCTATGCATTCAAAGACCAGATCCGTCCATAGTTGCTGGGTATAGTGATCGATTTATATTCACCGGCATCAACTGTGAAGTTATCCTGCCCATGGAGTTCCTCCTCATATTCTCCTGCCAGAGGGAACTGGAAGAACACTTCCTGATCACTGTCCCCGAAGTTTAAGGCAACAAGGCTGAATATGCCCTTATATCTCCGAGAAAAAAGCATTAAACCCCTGGACTGGAAACTTTTTGGATCATCATAAAACCAGTGATCCCCGTACAGGAACTGAGGCTTCATTCGAATTTTCAGCAATTTGCGTACCAGCGAGATCATTTTTTTGCCGGCAAAGTCATAGAAATAATCCCATCTCATGGGTCTGAACATTGCCACACTACCAAGGCCGCTGTTCGGAACAAAATAATTTTCGCACAGCGCCTGACCTTGCCATAGCATAGGAATTCCTTTGGCCATTGTTATCGCTATCATATAGGGCTGGACTTTGTACCAGAGACTCCTATCACCTTCTATCAGCAAGTCACTGCTATCTCTGGAGATGGTGCGGAAATTGCAGACGAAACGGAAGTGATCATGATTCTCAATGTACTGAAGTGCAGTCTTTCTGATGTTATCATCGTTGACCTTGACCTCATGCGGATAGCCGAGCAGACCCAACCGGTGTCCAAAATTTGTCAGATACTCCCACTTCTGATTTGCAACCTCTGTGGCTGCATTAAATGTCTGGTTTTGCCAGGTGCTGCTGCAGTATGTCTTCTCCAGAACCTCCTCCGGGCCTTCAAGCTGCTCTGCACATTGGATAAGGTTGATATTGCCTCCCTCGAAGAACCTCTGCCAGTAGCCTTTCTCGCCCTTCTTTGCTTTGACCAGACTGTAAGTTTCATAAACGAGGTTTGAAAAGCCCTGGCCTGTCGGGCCATCCCAGTAATTGGGAACGCAATCATATCTGAATCCATCCACGTGATAGGTGTCCAGCCAATGATGGTTGACTGTAAAGAAGAAGTCCCTTGTCAGCTCTCTATTAAAGTCGGTGCTCTCTCCGAAATAGTCCTTTGCAAAGGGCCCCATGAACGGGTTCTCATTATATCCCAGTTCCCGGTATAGGTAGCAATAGGGAAATAGGCTGTCAGTATGGCCATAGACCACATCGATTATTACCGCAATTTCCTTGCAGTGGGCTTTATCTATCAGCCTCTGCATG
>CABMDX010000310.1 GCA_902385025.1 uncultured archaeon
AAATCGGTCCAGCAAATCCATGTGCAGGGGTGAAGCAGACAAAGGACTAATAATCATCGGATGGCAGTATTGCAGACAGCGCGGCGCGTCACATCAAGAAGGATTGCCATTTGCCAAAGGATTATTGCGCTGCCCGACCGATATCAACTCTTGTGGACACCAACCTCACTGCCTGGGACCAGGACTACCGCTTGCGGGGCCGCCTCTGGGGAAGCAGCGCAAAGGGCATGCCTGACCTTCCCGAAAATGCCCGCATCCTGGAGCTTGGCTGTGGCGATGGAAAGACCCTTGCGGCCCTGGCCGGCTCGGGTCGCAAGGTTGCGGCGCTGGACGTCTCCCTTCAGGCCCTGCAACTATGTCGCAGCGTGTCTCCTGTGGCTGCACTGATCCTGGCGGATGCATGCCGCCTGCCATTTAAGCAGGAGAGCTTCGACATAGTCTTCGCCTTCCATGTGGCCGGCCACCTTCTTTTGCCTGGCAGGCACGCTCTCGCCCGCGAGGTTTCGCGTGTGCTCTCCTCGGGCGGAAGTCTATTCTTTCGCGAATTTTGTGTGGAGGACATGCGAGCAGGCCAGGGCATGGAAACGGAGCCCGGCACATTTCGCAGGGGACGCGGAATCCTCACCCACTACTTTACAAAAGGTGAAGTGGAAGCCCTCTTTTGCGGCCTGCTGCCCGCTATAGTAGGCACGCACCGCTGGAATCTGCGCGTAAAAGGAGAGAATATGCTGCGCTCCGAAATAGAAGCTACCTTTCTCAAGATCTGATGTCAGGGAACTGGAAATGATCGGGCATGAAGTTTGAGGCATCGGCCTTGTAGAGGTCCAGCTCATAAATCGAGTATTCGATATCGCTTCCTGAATCAGTCGTCTCGAATTCCAGTGGGGTACTGTAGCGATAGTATCCATAGACCTCATTAAATCTGCCTGCCGTGCCATTCCACTGATCTCCCACGGTGAAGTAAAGGCTATACTTCCCATCCGGGATGCCTTCGATATCCAGGGAATCTTTGGAACGCAGGTAGACGACCAGCAACGGCTTTGTCCATTTATTGGTCAGCACTGCCACCGTATCCATGGTCCAGTTGTTATGGATGGTTAAGAGGCCGTTGCCATCCCGATTCATGTCTTTGATTGTGGTGCCTGTCTCGGGCCGGTCGGATGATAGTGAATCCGCCGAGATGCATAATACAAGAAGGGCTAAAGTAATGACCAGCGCAAAGCGCACAAGGTAGACTGTCTCCGTCCGGAGATGGCACGAGATGGAAGGGCATCGCGATGGCTGGGAACAGTTCGCACTAGGCAGGCCAAATGGGTGTGCAACCTGCTTTGCGAAAGTTCTTTCAGCATTTTTTAGGCCGCATGTTGGCTGCATCAAGGTATGGAATCTTATGTGAAAATGGTTAAGCTTTTCCTCGATCGACGAATGAATATATCATTAGAGACCGATCGGGGTTGATATGCATATCAAATTCATCCCTTTGGCAGTCAGTACCTTTCACAGAATGTGCAACAATAGTCCACGAGATCCGTCTTGATGTGTCTGATCTCGTTTTGGATCTGTTCATTTATACTCACGGAGTTGTAGCTTCCTACCAGATCAAAATAGACATAATTGCCCTGGACCAAGACATCCTTTCCAGGCAGCCAACTTCCCAAATCGTTCATCAAATAGCTCATCTGGCATCGGTTGAGGCCTGAAGTATCCACTCCATCCAGATTTATTGTCTTATCGTTCACCGTCAGGCTCGTTGCAGAATTGACCGAAACTATAGTCCCGCTCATATCAAAGGCCGATGCCTGGATTATCAGGAGCAATGGAATCAATATCAGCTTTTTCATAGTCTCCATTGAGCATTGCTAATAATATAAATGTATTCCAGGACGCCTACTGTGGTGCTTTCCAGCTATTTATGGATCAGATAACCAATCAAAACCATCAGTGTAAATAATGCCCCCAGGAATGCCAGGCCGTGCCAGGGCTGGATTGGCAAACCATCTCTCGTGTGTTTGGGCTTGCGTTTCATGGTTTCTTCCATCCATTTTTCATGCTGCTTCATTGCATCGCTCTTTTCCACCAATTTCATCACCTATTGCTTCTCGTATTCCGAACCCATTGTGATTCATCCAGTCATCTTCTTTCCATTGCTGGCAGAGGCAGCCGTGCGGCCTACGTGCAGGGAGAAAAATCCTTGCAGTTTTCAAATTGCCTCTCTTCTTAGGAGGATAGCATGCTTTTTATCTTCTCCTTTAGCCTATTTTCATCTTCCTGTGTGAATGGGATTTTGGCGGACATTGAGCATCTTTGTGGCATTGGAATCAGTTCATCGTCCAGAAGCTCGTAGTAAGCCTCGTCTATGTTGATCTCGCCCTCTATGTATTTCTTTAAAATAGATTTTATTTTATCCTGATGGAGCTTGCTGGATGAATTGATTTTCTCTATTGCCCTTTCGATCTGTTTGTACACGCCATTACATTTGAATAAGAATCATATTTATCCTTGCCGGGAAGCGGAAGCGGGACCAAAGACCACACCTCCTCAGAACCTCATGCGTGGGCTTTTTCCAGGATTGCTAATGCTGAACTGTAAATTAATCATCGGACAAAGATATCCTTAGTGAAAGGTATTTCTGCACATCCTGCCATATTCATGCTAAACCAGGTTTTTAGAAGCGTTCGGGCCTTTAGTGATTTCGGGAAGGGTATATGACGATCACAGAGAAGATTGGAGAGCTGCATGCCGGCAAGAAGAGAGTATTATTCCTCTGCACCCACAACTCCGCCCGTTCCCAGATGGCAGAGGGGCTCTTGAGGGCAATGCTCGGCAGCCGCTATGAAGGATACAGCGCCGGTGTACATGCGACCGCGGTGGATCCCGATGCCATCCGGGCCATGGCTGAGATTGGAGTCGATATCTCCGGCCAGCGTTCCAAAGGGCTGGATGAGGTCAAGGAGATCGGCTTCGACCTGGTGGTCACGGTCTGCGACAGGGCCAAAGAAGCCTGCCCTTTTCTTCCGGGAGTGAAAAATCCAATTCATAAAAGCTTCGAGGATCCTGCGGCCTATGTCGGCGAGGCACGAATGCCAGCATTTCGGCGAGTGAGGGATGAGATAAGGTCCTGGATTGAAGAGATCTTTTAGACGCGCATTTTTTCTATCGAGAAAATGATTTATACCATCAGGCCGCTCCTCTCTGTTATATGGGGCACGTATTTTTGAGTCCTCTCAACTGGGGTTTGGGACACTCCACGCGCGATATTCCCATCATACAGGAGCTTTTAAACCGCGGTCATGAGGTTACGATAGGAACCAGCGGTAATGCCCTGGCTCTGCTGAAGAGGGAATGCCCTGAATGCAATTTTCTGCTTTTTAAGGACTATCCTGCACCCTACAGCGCCTCTCGTTTCTTCCTGCCCAAGTTCGTGGCCAGCATTCCTATACTTTTGCGGGCCCTGGCCAGAGAGAGGAAAAAGCTGGACCAGATCCTCTCTATGAACAGGTTCGATCTGATCATCAGCGATAACCGCATGGGGGTATACTCCCATAAGATCCCGAGCTACTTCATCACCCACCAGCTTCGCTTCAGCCTGCCAAGCTACCTCTATCCCTTTGAGATGCTGACAATCCCGGTTAACAGTTTCTTTCATATAAAATACGACGGCGTGATCGTGCCAGATATAAGTCCCAATGGAAGCAGCCAGAACCTGAGCGGTAAGCTATGTCGCTCCAATTTGGACGTAACCAATCAGAGGGTCTATTATGCCGGCATCCTGACCAGTACGAAAAAGATTTCGGTGGAAGAGGACCTGGATCATCTGGTCATAGTCTCCGGACCCGAGCCGCAGAGGACGAAGCTGGAAGAGATCGTCCTCAAGCAGGTGCAAAAGTTGCCCGGCGAAAAGGTTGTGTTGCTCGGAAGCCCGCAAAGAGAGATTCATAAAAAACTGGATGGGCATACCACTGTGCACTCTTATGTCTCCACTGATGATAAGGTCGAGCTGATGAATCGAGCCCAATTTGTTACAGCCAGGTCCGGCTATACTACCATGATGGAGATGGCAGAGCTGGACAAGAAGCACGGCCTCTTCACACCTACTCCCGGCCAGACGGAACAGGAGTATCTCTCTCGCTACTATGCCAGGCAGGGCTGGTTCCTGTCACGCAGCCAGTATAGAATCCGGCTGCCAGAAGATACAGTGGCCGCCATGCAGTACAAGGGTTTTCCAGAGATGGCCAAGACGCGCGAAAATGTCGCCCGTCTCTATCAGGATGTGCTCAAGCAGCATTTAACTTAGCTCAGGTTTTTGCCGATCTCGAATGAAGCTCTTTAGCCGCAATCTCGTTCGCAGCCTGGAAGGCGAAAACCTTCTGGAGATCTTCTTTGTCACAGCCGTTGCATCTGTTTTAGCCATTCGCTTCTTTTTGGCTCTGGCTGGCTATCCAAAACTGAGTCCAGGAAACCTGCATATTGCCCATGTCCTTTTGGGGGGCGCCCTGATGATGATTGCTCTGATCATCGCCCTGGGCTTTATAAATAAGCCGGCTTACTACCTGGCGGCGACCCTGGGCGGCATTGGCTTTGGGGCATTCATCGATGAGCTGGGCAAGTTCATTACCGGCGACAACAACTACTTTTACCAGCCCACTGTGGCCCTGATATACATCACGTTTATCCTCCTGTATCTTGGGATCCAGCAGCTCATGCATGGTTCAGTTCTCAGTGAGCAGGAGAAGTTGATCAATGCCCTTGAGATTGCCAAGGAGGTGGTCATGGGAGATCTGGATCATCGCGAGAGGAAAACGGCTTTGAAGCTGCTGAGAGAATGCCAATCCGCCAATCCCGTAACCCGGGCCCTACGCGAGCTGCTCTACGCCGCAGACCCGGTTCCGGTTCCGCGGCCCGACATCTACACCAGAGTCAAATATCATGCTCGAAAGACCTACCGCAGGCTTTTGCAGAAGAGCTGGTTTATCAGCGCGGTCATTGTCTTTTTCCTGTTGCAGTCCTTTCTCCCATTACTGCTGCTTATTTTCGTGATATACGCGGGTCTTGGCGGGTGGACTGATCTGGAGGCCATCTTTTCCTATATTTCTTTCGTGGACCTGGCTGGCCTTGCCTCGGCCACGCTGGCCGCGGTCTTTGCAGTTATTGGAATATTCAAAATCCAAAGCGATCGACTGGTGGCCTATCAGTTCTTCAAGAACGCCGTCCTGATTCAGATTTTCCTGCTGCAAGTTTTCCTTTTTTATATAGCCCAGCTCCCGGCAATACTGGGGCTGGCAGGGGACATCTGCGTTCTCCTGGTGCTGCATTACATGATCCGCCAGGAAGCGGCTTCTCGGGAAGCAAATGGCAATATGTCCTCATGAGTTTTGCAGCAGATGTCTGTGCAGGATTCAAATCGAAAAAAAAAGAGACTTAAGTCACCGTTGCCCTGATGGTGGCGAAGATGCCCTTTGTGGTCTCCCACGGAAAGTCAGAGCCGACAATGCATACAATGCTTCCTGACCCGTCCTTCTGATCCGGGCTGTAAGCCGCTATATACATGGGATTTTCGGAGTCGCTTTTTATGGTGGCGAGGACTCCCTCTTTGCCATCAATGTCATAGGGTTTGGTCTCTAAATCCTCTCCGACTGGCACCATATTCGATCTCATGATGCAATGCACGAGGCCGCTGACCTGGTCCCGCTCAGAGATAGCATCCTCCAGCGGCTCGGATGAGCTCATCTGGTGGACCTCCAGTTGCACTGTATCCTGTATGCCATCGACCTTTATGCTCGCCGGGCTGATCTCATATTGGAATCTGGGTTTTCTGTGATCTATTATGGCGGTCTCTTCCTTCTCTATGACATAAGATCCCACGCTTCCCAGATCCAGAGATATCGTGATCGGTCCGATGTCAAGAGTCTCATCTGCGGCTGTGGCGAAAGCCAAGGTCATGCAGGCCAGGCAAAGCATGGCAATTATAGTTCTTAGCATAACAAGTTTAACTTATCGTGCAAGAATCTGGGAATCCACATTCGTGCGAAAGAAAGACTTCCAGCCAAGCCATAGAAGCTACCCCTAACGATCCTAAGAAGTTCTTCCTT
>CABMDX010000311.1 GCA_902385025.1 uncultured archaeon
ATCGATTGACAGGCCGATCAGCTCTCAGTTGAGCTTGCCAAAATCCTCTCTCCTCTTCTCAAAGGCCACGAACTCGGTAGTGCATACCGGAGTGAAATCCGCAGGATGGCTGAAGAGCACGAACCACTTTCCTGCAAAGCTATCCGGCAGCTTCATCATGCCGTGAGTGGTCTTGACCTCCATCTGCGGCATCTTATCCCCGATGAGCGGAAAGCCGCTTCCCCCATGATGCATCATTCCCATGTGGCCCATCTTCATTTCGCCCATTCCCATATGTTTTCCCATCGGCATATCCATCTGACACATAGCATATTCCTCAAATATTTAGTCTGCTGTTTATGCAACGATACTCATATGCCCGGCTTACTAATTAAAGGTTACTATCCCAAAGTGAATAAATGTGATCGCAATTGATCACATTTAAGTGCAGTAATCATGATACACAGTTGAGATGGCCATGATCGATAAATTTATGCAGGATTGAGGTGGAATCCCTGAAGAGACATCATGAATTCTATGAAGATCATTTGCGCATATCCTGTAAACCTCGACGCAGTTTTCAATGTCGGAGAGGAGCTTTCAAATATAACCCGCGAATCTGGGGCATACCTTCCCGAGATCTTTGGCAGCATGGATGATCTGATAGCAGCCCTTGTATTTTGCATGCAGGAAGGCATTGGATCTGAGCTTTTAATCGACAGTCCGGGCCTCGCCGGACAGATTGAGGCGAAGTTCTCCTGGAGACATTTCCTGGGAGGAAATGCTGGGATCATGGCCAATGTCCTGGCAAAAATGGGAGCGCAGGTGATCCTGAATGCTCCCGCCCTCAGCCACAGGATGGCAGGGATGATTGACCCCAGGGTTCTATTGCCGGTCAGCGGAATTCCAATGCCCCCTCTGCAGGCTGCTGGAGAGCGAGAGATGGTTCATTTCGTATTTCAGTTCAAGGCAGGAGACTTTATAATTGCCAGAGGTATGAAAATAACAGCTCCAAAGGACAACCGATTGATTGCCACCTACGATCCGGTGAATACGAGGCTGGAGTCTGGTGCAGATTTCGATGAATTTTGCCAGAATACAATCAGCGAATTTCATGGAGCACTGCTATCAGGTTTTCATCTGGCGCCATCTGCAAATTATAGGGAGATATTTTCGCAGAAGATTGGACAGATCAAATCCTGGAAGGAGAAAAATCCCGATATATTCATCCATGCCGAGATGGGTAGCTTCCAGAAGCCAGAGATCATGAATTACCTTCTCCCCCGTCTGCCGGTGGACAGCCTGGGCATGAACGAGGATGAGCTGGCAGCAACAGTGGGGCAGCTCAATGGATGGCGGGATTGCATGCAGGCAGCAAGAGGGTTGCAGGCGCGCCTTGGGCTGCCAAGGGTTGCGATTCACACCAGAGACTATATTCTCAGCGTCACGAAGATTGGACTTATTGATCCCGAAGATGAGCTGCGGGCCCTGCGGCGCGGAGCAGACTATGCAGCCGCACTGGCAGCCACGGGCTCGGCTTGGGGCCCGCCTCCGGCAGGGGTGCGCCCTGAGGGACAGGAGGCTATAGATCAGTTTTGCCAGGATTCTGCCACGCCATTTGACCGCGGTGCATTCAAGGAATCCGAGGGCACAGTTCTATCTCTGATGTCATCTCTCCAGACCGAAAAGCCAAAATTCACAGTGGGCCTTGGAGACACAGCCACAGCAGCCGCTTTTTATGAGGAGATCTCTGCCATCCGCCATTGAGGGCGAAGAATAGCAGCAATGGGAATTCAGAAGCGTTCTATTCGAACGACTCTTTCCCCTGCAATCATTATGGCCCTCCGGGCAAGTTCGCCGGCCTCAACTCGGGCCCAGCTTGATTCGTGAAAGATCTCTGTTCTAACGCGCTTTCCCACGATATCGTCATGCCCTGGCTCGACACGGATGATGACGCTGCCCGGCAGAATCATGCACTTGCCTGCCAGCCGGTCCAGATCCCCATCCACTATGCCTATGACTGGCCTTCCCAGGCGAAAGAGTATATCTCCGGCAATGGCTGTTGTATCGTCTCCTACAGTCAATGCTACATTAGCCCATTTTGCCATCTCAAAGGCATCCTCTGCACAGTGATCGATGAACACTGCCCCACTGCCCTCGCTCTCACGGGGAGCTCGCCTCGCTCTCGCCTGGGTGCGTCGGATGCTGCCGCTGCGAACGATGGCCTTTCCCAGATCCAGCCCCACCCGATTCAGCTTCTCCAGGCCATGCGGCTTGATGGCAGCGCCTCTGATTTGCACAATTCTTCCATCCTTGGCCTCGATCTCTACAGAGCTCCCAGTAGCTCTGGCAACTACCGTTCCATTCACAGAGATCAACTCGCCTGGATAAGCTCCGCTCAGAGTGCGCCTGACTGACCCCCCACGAGAAAACGGGCCGGGGAGAGGCTGCGCCCGCAGAGTATCAAATTTCAAATCCGAGGCCACAGCAGCGACAAGCTCATCTGCATTGCCGGAGAGGCCGGCTACGAACTTTCCCCCGCAGTCGATCTGAATAAATGGCTTCTCGACCCCGGCAGCGGCTGCGACCATCGAGCCGAAGGCAAGAGCAGTCTCCCTGCTCTTAGCCTGATTGAGAAGAAAAATAATATCGGATGTCGGCTCCAGCTCCTGCACAGAAAGGCTGGGCCGCTTCCGGCTGCAAATGTCGATAATATCCTCCAGCCCGGCATCGAGAACTGCCACGCGACCCATGGTGCCGCCCAGCACTGCGCTGACGCTGCCGAATTTCTTCAGATAATTGATGAGCTGCAGAGCTAAGCCGGAATCAATGATCTCCGGGCCGTGAACGACGGCGGCGATTTTGGCTTGCATTTTTATTCCAGCAACATATCCAATTATCCTTTGTTTCTATTGTCCTCTAATTTCTGCTCATCCTTGAGGAGAGATAATACTTCCTGCAATTCATCTCTTCGAGAGAGACAGAGATTATGCTCCAGGATCTTCTCCAGCTTTGCTACAGCCTCTTCAAGCTTCGACATATAAC
Source organism: uncultured archaeon (assembly GCA_902385025.1). Lineage (GTDB taxonomy): Archaea > Halobacteriota > Methanosarcinia > Methanotrichales > Methanotrichaceae > Methanothrix. The sequence goes on from CABMDX010000311.1 coordinate 3,025, forward strand.
CCAACTCAAATCATGAAATATGAAATCACATCAAAAGAGTCTGTTTGCCCCAAAAAACAGCATTGACGCCAGCGGTATCATGAGATTGTCATCAAGCGGAACCGGCAAGCTCTCAACAATTGTCATCAGGAGAGCAAATAAAAGCCCTGATTCAGTTCCCAGGATCAGGCATACTGGAAGCGAAAAAACGAAAAATGCCACCGAGCCCTCCAGCGTCTTTCGCCTGTTATAGGGAAGATGATGGCTTCCCTTAATACCTATGATCGTGGACGCCGAGTCTCCGAGGGCCAGGGCGATGAGCATGGCAGCGATCTTGGGGGCATCGGGAATGAGCAGGACGAAGATAAAGGAGCCCAGCACATACCAGAAGGCACCATAGCCAGGAAATTTGACTGCATCTCTCTCGAAAGTCTCTTCAAACCAGTCCGCAACCGGAATCTTTCGACCATCCTTCATCCAGACGATCATAAGAGATCCTGCAAAAAGAAGAATGCCCAGGAACTGGAGCAGCGCATCCCTCCCGGAAAAGAAGAGAAGCGCGAGCAAGAACAGGCCGATAAGCGAATGCAAGAGCTTGCGCCGGAACTCTAATTCCTGCCGATCCTCTGCAAGCTTTGCGGGCAGAATCCCCACCACCAGCCTGTACCTTCTGCCTTCCTATCCGCCAGTCTCCAGGTTTTCGTCCTGCATCTTGGCTTTATCCATCATCTCTTGCGTCTGCTTGAACCTCTCCTGGATCTGCTCAAGCGTCATGCCCTCCAGCTCCTTTCTCTCCGGAGCCTTCTCAATAAGCTCCAGGGTATCCAAACTGTAGTAAAGGCCGGTGCTGTCCAAAAAGGCCCAGGTCGATCCGTCATCCTCAACTTTAAGCACCTTCACAGTTCCGATGGTGCCGGTGCCCTTGTACCTGACCAGGCTATCCTCTCTGATCTCTGCCATAATCTATTTCACCTGATTTAGAATTGCTTTACAGCTTTTCTACAATTATCTCACCCTTTTCCACTCCCGTGCTCCTGAACTCCGCCCCACCCGGCTCGGCCAGCACCTCCAGCTCATGAAACTCCTCTGATCCACAGAGCACATCCTGCTCGGGATGAGTTCCAGGCTGGATCCTGCAGCTCAGGCGCGTTCGCGGGCCAATGGAGACCACAGTCTTCAGCCTCGGCGAGGCGGGATGGCCTTTGGGAAGCACAATCAGTGGCG
>CABMDX010000312.1 GCA_902385025.1 uncultured archaeon
AAGAGAGTCTTCTCATCAAGATCTGTGCCACTCTTAGGCCCCGCGGCCAGCATCTCCAGGGTCTCCTCATCCTTTCCCTGCGGCGCAGAGCCCAGCGGCTTGATCATGCCTGCCGAGATCTCAGCCCAATTCTTCCTACGCAGCCACCCTAGACCAATCTTTGCCGCCGGATCCCTTAGCTCGGCCATGGGTTTGCCCGAGCCGAGCGACCGGAGCAGATTTCTCTCCGGGAGGCCTTCCCTGGCAAACCTTGTGCCCTCCTCTGTCAGCTCGAAGAGCTCTTCAACCGACTTTGTCACCCTGACCAGGCCTTGCTCGCCCAGTGCATCCGCACAGGCGCGCACGGCTTCTATCTTCATATCCAGCTTTTCGGCGATGGTCTGAGGATCGGATAGGCCTTCAGATATCGCATTCAGTACTTTGATATCCATTTCAGATAACATATTACCATCCCACGAGCAGAGCGAATCATTTTGGCGACATCCGGTTGCCTCTCGCCCTGCCATCAAAAGAAAGAAAAGACTAAGTGGCCGAAGATGCCCGAGGCTAACCTCTCTGGCTTCAGGAGCCGTATGCTGTGATGGACAAAGGATATTTTAGCCGAATCTCCAGGCACGTTTTTTGGGTTAGATTGATGATTTATAAACCTGTCGAAAAAGCACCCTGCAACAGAGCAGAAGAAAAATCCGCAGCATGCATTCCATACTAATCAAAAGAAAAAAAATTAAAAGACAGTTTCGCTTTTTAGGATATTCCTTCCAGCTCCTCCAGGGCCCTGATGACTCCCGAAACCGCCATCTCGAAGAATAGAGCGCCTTTTTCGGGAGATGCAGGCTCAGGATTTCCCATGATGCCGTTGCCCATGAGATGGCGTACATCCCTCTGGATCAGGAACTTTGGACGGACCGGGAAATGCTTCGCTGGCCTTCCCTTCACCAGATCCCCGCGAATCACCATCATGAGAGAGGTTTCTATCTCCCCGGCATGGCCATCTCCGGGCGTCTCCACATCCTTGCTGTCTATGAGGTCGAACAGGGATACGAGGCTCACGCGAAAATCATGCTCTTCAACCGCCATCTGGCAGGCCTCCTCCAGGGCAGCCATATGCTGGCCTCCGGCGTGACCAGTCAGAATCATGACCTTCTCAAAGCCGCTCTCATGGAAGGATATCAGCAGATCTCTGGCATAGGCTCGCAGCGCATCATGGCCCACAGTAATGGTGCCCGGAAAGCGCCGCGTACTGCGGCAAACCCCGTAGTGCAGAGGCGGGGCCAAAAAAACGTCGCGCCTCTGGGCTGCAGCCCTTGCCACCTGCATGGCCTGGATTGTATCGGTGATTGTGGGAAGGTGGGGGCCATGCTCCTCAGTGGCGCCCACCGGCATGATCACCGTCCTGGTCTGGCTCTGGCCCGCTTCAATCTCGGGCCAGCTCATCTCTTCAAGAAGTTTCATATATCGATTTCCGCTCCTGTGAGAACCTTCTCCTCAGGCACATTCAGCTCCATAGTCTTGTCACATATGGCAATCTGGTAGGAACCCAGGGGCTTGGTATCAAAGTTCGTTCCATTTGCAGCTGGCCCATCTGTAGAATAGGGAACCGTCAGAGTGAACTGGCCGCTGGCATCGGTTGTATTGGACTGCTGATAGACGAACGCCCTGTTCTGATTGGTCATGACGACTACTGCCGCTGTGACGTTCGTTCCTGCCGGTGCAGTTCCTTTTATGACCGCGCCCGGAACATGCTCGAAGATCTTGACATACTTCTGACCACTGCTGGTCACAGGGGTCTCAGATTCATGCACGAGACGGTAGTGATGCAGAGCCTCCAGCGGGAAGGCGGCGTTCGCGGGACTCATGGCTGCAATCTCGGCCAGATCTCCGCTATTCTTGCTCTCGTTGACGAATGCCGCCAGCTCTGCACGGTTGCTGGTGATTTTTGGCGCCTGTGTGAGCACAGGGACCGTGACACCACTCTCGGTCGACATGCCGCGATAGGCGATGCCAATTCCCTGGTCACCGGCAGTCTGCGTTCCATCGAAGAAGAACATGCGAGCGGTCATGGACTTGAAATAGGGCTCACGCCAGATCTGAACCGGCACATAGGAGCTTCCCTGCTCCTGGTAGACTGCTGCCATGTACTTGGAGGTGGGAATTCCGCTCCATGCAGCCATGGCATGGAACTTGCCGGTGGCCATATCACGGTCGATTATCACATATTTGGTATTCAGATAGGACGAGCGATTCACATCCAAATCTGCCAGCACCTTCTCTGCCCGGCTTTCATTCTCGGCCAGGAAAAAGGGCGAAGAGCCGGCAATTCCTGCCTGGATGCTGCCTATACCCTGCTGGAATGGATTGGCATTGGGAATTCTATGGCCTATGGTCTCAATGAGGTTGCCATAGTCCCACCAGGACATGATACCGTATGCAGCAGCAGGGTACTCGTATTTGCCGCCTGGAGGGTACTCGTACTTCTCGTAAAGATCCATGCCGGGGCTTGGAGTATTGTTCTGCAGCCATGCAGTGGACGTCAGCCAATCGGAATCCGGGCCGCCTGCGTACTGGGCCACGATAAGGCTGGTGGAAAGAGCCGGATAGATGAGGAACAGGAAGATCAGCAAAGCCGAGGCTACCAGCTTGAGATTGGAAGCCAAAAGCTTGGCAGGCTCCTTTGCATCCAGGAACAAGGCATCCAGATCATCGACACCACCTCGCTTCATGAGCCAGAAAGCGAGATATCCCGTGAGAAGGGCGACATTGACCCCGTAGTAGTATGCGAACCTATTCTGGGCCAGTGTCATGACTAAGAGCATCAGAGACCAGGTGAGGAGCAAGAGATCCGCTGACCTCTGGCTCTTGATATATCGATATAGGACCAGCACCATTCCAGCCAGAGCCAGGAAGAAGGACGAGAATATCGGCAGGTTGCCGAGCGCCGGGAAGTTGGACAGAACGCTGGCCCAGGACAGCTCGCCCTGATAATACAGAAGGGGCGAGGCTTCGCCTACTGTTGCCGCCCCTCCTGTCTTGGCCTGGAAGATGTTAAGGCCCGTGAATAGCGGATGGATAAACTGGGGTGCGACGAGGGAGAGTATTATGGTGCCAAGGATAACTATTGCAATTGCAGCTCCCGGATAATAGTATGTGGCAAAGCCCTTCTCTTGAATGAATTTGGAGAGAAGTGCAAGCACAATGACTGCGACAACACCCAGTAAAAGAATGGTGGGCAGGAAGAGGCTGTAGAGATAGTGATTGAAACCGTTGTACGGCTTCACAAATGGCAGTACCAGCAATGTGGCCACAAAGAAGGTTATGGCGCCGGAGACGCCCAGGTATTCTACGTTTCTTTCTTTGAGGTGATCTACCATGCTCTGCAGAAGAATGAACAGCAAAATTATGCCCTCAAAGAGGAATCCGGAAGACCAGGCATCGATGTATAAGCCCAGCGAGACTCCTGCCAGGACTGAATACATGAGTGGAAGCTTAAGCGAGGACCAGTTTTTCTGCACAGCTCCAAAGGTCATGCTCTTTCCGGTGCGCATGGCCATGAAAAAGAACATCATGGTCAAAGTGCTGAGCAGGATCTCTGCTCCATGGTGATCTGTGAATCCAAGGGTTGTGCGGCTTAAGATCTGACCGGGAAGCACGGCTACAATCAGAGCTGAAATTAGACCACAGCTCTTGCCGCCCAGCTCCCTGCCTATGAAGTAGACTGGTAATATCAACAGGACTCCGAGGACTGCGGGCAAGAAGGCACCAACAACCTCTACCAGATGCATGCTGGGGTGACCGAGTCCGAAGATATAAGAGAAAATGGTGATACACCAGCTATTGAACGGTCCAAAGTGAAGTGATGTCCCGTGTGGGAAGTAAGTCATGGGATCGAACCAGAGCCTCTCCAGGTTGATCACAGTGCCTTTGGCGAGCATCATATGATACCATGCGTCGCTCTCGCTGCTGAAGATGACCTTGCCCCCTGTGAAGACCGCTTTCCAGGGGATAATGGCACGCAGGTAGAATG
>CABMDX010000313.1 GCA_902385025.1 uncultured archaeon
GGCCACGTGGATTTCGGAGGCGACGTCACCCGAGCTATGCGAGCCGTTGATGGTGCCGTTGTCGTCGTGGATGCTGTAGAGGGCGCCATGCCCCAGACCGAGACTGTGCTGAGGCAGGCCTTGCGGGAGGGCGTCAGGCCGGTACTGTTCGTCAATAAGGTTGACCGCATGATCAATGAGCTCAAGGTTGAGAAGAAAGACATGGCCGTGCGTCTGGGCAAGGTCATTGATAATGTCAACAAGCTCATTCAGGGAATGGATGAAGAGAAGTATAAAGCCGGCTGGAAGCTGGATGCCGCCAAAGGGAATATCGCTTTCGGCTCCGCTCTTTACAATTGGGCCATCAGCGTGCCCCAGATGAAGAAGACGGGCATAGGCTTTGATCAGGTCGTCGATTACTGCCGAGCAGGCAAGATGAAGGAGCTGGCGGAGAAGGTTCCGCTTTATAGAGCTGTAAACGATATGGTTGTCAAGTTCCTTCCCAGCCCCATTGAAGCCCAGAGGGAGAGGGTCAAGGTCATATGGCACGGCGACTGGGATAGCCCGGTTGGAAAAGCCATGGCCGCATGCGATCCCAGTGGGCCCGTCGCCTTCATGATCAACAAGGTGAAGATCGACCCGCATGCAGGCGAAGTCGCCACAGGAAGGCTTTTCTCAGGAACCCTCAGGCGCGGCATGGAGCTGTATGTATCTGGAGTCGTCGCCACCAACCGCATTCAGCAGACGGGCATCGTCATGGGTGCTGAAAGGGTAGAGGTGGAAGAGATTCCTGCAGGAAACATCGCGGCCGTCACAGGTCTGCGAGATGCAATTGTCGGGTCCACTGTCTCATCCGAAGATGGCATGACACCCTTCGAGCAGATCAAGCACGTCTCCGAGCCTGTTATGACCGTAGCCGTGGAAGCCAAGAACACCCGTGATCTGCCCAAGGTCGTGGAGGTCCTGAGGCAAATTGCCAAGGAAGATCCAACTCTGCAGGTTACCATCAACGAGGAGACTGGAGAGCATCTCATGGCCGGAATGGGTGAGCTGCATCTGGACGTTACTGTTACAAGACTGCAGCGCGATCGTGGCGTAGAGCTGAAGACGAGTCCCCCAATAGTCGTATATCGTGAGTCCATCGCAGGCAGAGCCGGGCCGGTAGAAGGCAAGTCACCGAACCACCACAACCGCTTCTACATTGAGTTTGAGCCCCTGGAGGCTGGCGTGATCGAGGCCCTGAAAGAGGGCAAGGTCAGCATGAAGATGGAAGAGGTTGAGCGCAGGAAGGTACTCATCGATAAGGGAATGGATAAGGATGAGGCCAGGAACATCGTCGGCTATTATGGAACCAATGTTCTGCTCAACATGACCAAAGGCATTCAGTACCTGAGGGAGACCATGGAGCTTATCCTGGAGGGCTTCGAGGAGGCCCTGAAGAACGGCCCCATATCCAGGGAGCCGGCGCAGGGCATAAAAGCCAAGCTCGTCGATGTCAAGCTGCACGAGGATGCAGTACACCGTGGCCCAGCACAGGTCATCCCTGCAGTCAGGCAAGCAGTGCAGGCCGGAATACTCATGGCTGATCCGGTTCTATTGGAGCCCTTCCAGAATGTCTATATACAGGTGCCTCAGGATCAAATGGGTGGAGCCATGTCAGAGATCCAGGGACGCAGGGGAATGATCCTGAGCATGGACAGCCAGGGCGACATGATAATCCTTAAGGCCAAGATGCCTGTGGCCCAGATGTTCGGATTCTCTGGGGCCATAAGATCGGCTACAGAAGGGAGAGCACTCTGGTCATCGGAGTTCGCAGGATTCGAGCCCTTGCCTGCTAATCTGCTCCTGGATACCGTCAAGCAGATCAGGACCAGAAAGGGCCTGAAACCAGAGATGCCCAAGCCAAGCGATTACCTGAAGGTTGTATAGATATGCAGCCTTCGAAAAGATTAAACACCAAGCCAGAAATACAGAAATACATGGATAGTGCCAGTTGGAGGAGATAAATTATGGCAGATACAAAGCCACACCTCAATCTAGCATTCATTGGACACGTCGACCATGGAAAGTCGACAACCGTAGGCAGATTGATGTTCGAGACGGGTGCTGTGGATGCACACGTCATTGATGAGTACAAGAAAGAAGCGGCATCCAAGGGAAAGGCAACCTTCGAGTTCGCCTGGGTTATGGATAGCCTGAAGGAAGAGCGCGAGAGGGGCGTCACCATCGATATCGCCCATCACCGCTTCGATACCGCCAAGTTCTACTTCACCGTAGTGGACTGCCCAGGACACCGGGACTTCGTGAAGAACATGATCACCGGAGCAAGCCAGTCTGATGCTGCCGTGCTGGTAGTAGCAGTTCCGGACGGCGTCATGGCCCAGACCAAGGAGCATGTCTTCCTGTCAAGGACGCTCGGTGTCAACCAGTTGATCGTGGCCATGAACAAGATTGATGCCACCACGCCACCATTCGATGAGAAGAGGTTCAACGAGGTCAAGGATGAGGTAGGAAAGCTCCTGAAGATGGTAGGATACAAGCTGGAGGAAATACCCTTCATACCAGTGTCCGGCCTGATGGGAGACAACCTCGCCAAGGCAAGCGAGAATCTCAAGTGGTACAAGGGCCCAACCCTGCTCGATGCTCTGAATAACCTCAAGGTGCCCCAGAAGCCCACTAACCTGCCTCTGCGCGTGCCGGTGCAGGATGTCTACACCATCTCCGGTGTCGGCACTGTGCCTGTGGGCAGAGTGGAGACAGGCGTCATGAGAAAGAACGACAAGATCGTCTTCCAGCCTGCAAATGTGGCTGGTGAGGTCAAGTCCATCGAGATGCATCATGAGGAAGTTCCGGAAGCCTTCCCCGGCGACAATATCGGATGGAACGTGCGCGGTGTCTCCAAGAAAGACATTCGCCGCGGCGATGTTTGCGGATCGGTAGAAAAGCCCCCAACCGTGGCCAAGGAATTCAAGGCCCAGATCGTAGTGCTGCAGCATCCGAGCGCCATATCGGCTGGATACACACCTGTGTTCCACTGCCATACTGCGCAGATCGCATGCACACTCACGCAGATCCTGGCCAAGCTTGACCCAAGATCCGGAGCTGTCAAGGAAGAGAATCCGGCCTTTATCAAGGCAGGAGACGCAGCCATTATCATGGTCACGCCCTCCAAGCCCATGGTCATTGAGCCGGTAAAAGAGATCCCGCAGCTCGGAAGGTTCGCCATTCGAGATATGGGAACCACTGTTGCCGCAGGCATGTGCATGAGCGTGGTACCACGCTAAACCTTTTTTTGGTGTAAAACATGCAAAAGGCAAGAATTCGACTCTCCGGCACTAACCCCCTGATGCTGGACGATATCTGCAATCAGGTCAAGGGGATTGCCCAGAGGACGGGCGTTCACATGGCGGGGCCCATCCCACTGCCCACTAAGAGAATGGTTGTTCCCTGCAGGAAGAGTCCTGATGGGGAGGGAACGGCCACCTGGGATCACTGGGAGATGAGAGTTCATAAGAGGCTCATCGACCTTGATGCCGATGAGAGGGCTCTTCGCCAGCTCATGAGGATCCAGGTCCCCAAGAACGTGAATATTGAGATAGTGCTGGAAA
>CABMDX010000314.1 GCA_902385025.1 uncultured archaeon
CTCCAAACTTGCCCATGACCAGTATCGCCCTTTCTTTTTCATCTGACAGAATGGTCTCAAAACCAACTCCCGGCAAGAGGTAGCCGTCGCATTCGGGGGCGGGGGTGCACAGCAGGCAGGAGCACTCATGCTCCGAGGGCGTGACATTTTGCGTCGCCAGCTCGCAGATGTATTTGAGCTTCAGGGGCATCCAGTCGTATTCGTGTCTTGGCACCAGCGGCCCGAAGACGGTCAGAACGCCTCCTCTTTTCACAAAGTTGGCTATATTTGGTTTCATTCTCAGCAATGCTGGTAATGTCTTCGAATAATCGGGATTGGCAAAGCCGGTGGGTATCATCACCATCTTGTACTGGGGCAAAAAGGGGCTTCCTAGGATACTGGGAGAAAGGAATTGGTAGCTTGCCCCCACCTCCAAAAAGAGCTTCTCAAACAGGAAGGTGCGCTCACCGATGAGTGCAATATCTGACATATCCTGAAGTGTGTTTGCAGCCCTGGGGAAAATCTTTATGGTCGATCAAGGATGGTCGAACGTATGGCTGAGATGTCTTAACATTTTCACCCATCAAGTTTATTACTAAATATGCTCGCTATATTTACCGCGATTATATATGGAACAAGAATTGATGAGAATAGGCGTTTCGCTGCCTGAAAAGCTGCTCTCCAGGTTTGACGAGATTATATTGCAGCGCGGATACTCCTCGCGCTCAGAGGGCATTAGAGATGCCATCAGAAACTACATCGTCCATTACGAATGGATGAGCGATGTCCAGGGTGAGAGGGTCGGAGTCATAACTCTGGTCTATGCTCACTCGCAAAGAGGCCTGGTGGACAATCTGACAGAGATTCAGCATGAGTTTGGAAAGATCATCCAGTCTAGCCTGCATGTTCATCTAGACCATGACAACTGTCTTGAGGTCATCGTTCTGAGGGGCGAAGGTCAGGATGTGAGAAAAGCGGCTGAGAAGATGATGTCTCTGAAGGGCGTAAAGCACGTCAAGCTCACTACCACATCCATGGGAAAGGAGCTATAGAAAATCATTCCCGGTTTTGCTCAATGACTTTCCAGGAGATTTTCCCCGGTATGTTTTTTAGGATTGTGGCAGGACAGCAGAGGCTGGCAACGAGATCGCGAGATTTGGTGCCCGTATATGGAGAGCGCATCATGGATGGCTACAGGATCTGGGATCCATTCCGTTCCAAGCTTGCAGCTCTCCTCCTCAAGGACAAGTGCATGGACCCTGGCCTATTTCGCAACGCAAAGGTTCTGTATTTGGGTGCGGCCACAGGCACCACCGTCAGTCACATCAGCGATATCGTAGAGGATGGTCTGGTTTACGCTGTGGAGTTCTCGCCTCGCGCCATGCGTGATCTGCTCCGCCTGGCAGAGAGACGAGAAAACATCATCCCCATCCTGGCCGATGCTGCCCAGCCGCAGGAGTATTCCTCTATTGTCGAGCCTGTGGACCTAGTCTATCAGGATGTGGCTCAGAGAAATCAGGCCGAGATATCCGCCCGGAATTGCGAGCGCTACCTTAAAGCCTGCGGAAAGCTTTTGCTTATGCTAAAATCGAGATCCATAGACGTCACGGCAACCCCTGATGCGGTCTATTCCTCGGAAATAAAAAATCTATCCGGCCTGATGGTCTCTGGGGTCATGGATCTGCAGCCCTTCCACCAGGACCATTGGGCGGTGCAGGCCAGAAGGCCTCTATAGCTCTATTGCCAGGGAAAACGAAAAATGAAATGATGGCTTATGAGCATCCGCCCAAAATTATCTGGAAAAGAGGAGATGATTTTTTATGCCTTCCGGTCTGTCGTTCTTCTGGTCTCTGCCGTTGGAAGGTCTGCAGAATTTGCTCGGAGCAAGGCCCGAAGGCCTGACGGAAAGCGAGGCAAAAGCACGCCAAAAGCAATATAAAAAGAGCCGGATCATTGAGAAAAAAGAGATTGCCATCCTCCTGTTATTCCTCAGACAATTTGAGAGCCCTATAATATTGCTGCTCGTTTTTGCAGCAAGTCTATCCATCTATCTGGGGCAAGCTGCAGATGCGTTGATTATATTAATTATAATATTGATAAGTGGTGCCCTGGGCTTCTGGCAGGAGCGGAGGGCAGCCGATGCAGTGGCCGGGCTCCTGGAAATGGTGCAGATCAAAGCTACTGTCCTGCGAGATGGTCTGGAGCAGGATGTACCGCAGGAGAGCGTGGTTCCTGGTGATGTGGTGAGCCTTTCTGCTGGAGATATCATTCCAGGTGACTGCAGGATAATTTTCTCCAAAGATCTCTATGTAAACGAGGCGTCTCTTACAGGCGAGACCTATCCTGCAGAGAAGAGAGAAGGCATCCTGCCTGAAGACACCGAGCTATCAGGGCGCAGCAATAGTCTCTTTTTGGGAACAAACGTGGTCAGCGGTACGGCAAGGGCTCTGGTCGTTTATACCGGAACCGACTCGGAGTTTGGAAAGGTGTCCAGTCGCCTAAAGCAGCGCGAACCAGAGACGGAATTCGAGGCGGGAATTCGGCGCTTTGGCTTTCTCCTTCTGGAAGTAACTCTGCTTCTGGTGATCTCCATATTTGCCATCAACGTCTTCCTGAGGCGCCCCATAGTCGAGTCTTTCCTGTTCTCTCTTGCGCTGGCCGTGGGCCTCACCCCACAGCTTCTGCCGGCCATAATCAGCATCAATCTAGCTCATGGTGCGAGAAAGATGGCATCTCATAAGGTGATCGTCAAGAGACTGGCCTCCATCGAGAACTTTGGCAGCATGAATGTGCTATGCTGCGATAAGACCGGGACGCTCACCGAGGGAAAGGTGAAGATGGCGAGCGCACTGGATGCCAGTGGCGTGGAAAGC
>CABMDX010000315.1 GCA_902385025.1 uncultured archaeon
AAGCTATGTTCAGCCCCATAATTACGGCGCCTGCACCGATACAGGCTCCTATTACCATCTTGGGATTGAGCTTAATTGCCGTATCATCGGCCTCAAAATACCTCATCAGTCCGGCTGATGATTGCAGGCCGCTGCCTTCATTCTTCTTCCTTGCCATATTCTTCTCATTCAATCGATTCAACTTAAAGTAGATTGCGGTTCGTCCAGCAATAGTCCCTCACGGGATATCGTCTCCACCTTCACCAGATGAAACGCAGGAGGGACAGGATTCCTGCGAAGGCTCGGAATCAGTATCCGCGCAGGCGCCGCATGGTATCCATTCAGTTCCATAATTCTGCTCGGTGCAGTTGAGTCCGAAGCATGCCGGAGGCTGCCAGGTTGAAGCCCTGAAATCCTGTACGCTGTTGCCAATAGCAATGCTGGTGGCCACATCAGCCGATGCTTCGCCCGATCCATCAAGAAGACTGGCTTCAATGTGGGCCTGGTTTATGAAGACACCAGCGCGAAGCGCCTTCACCGAAAAATTAATGTTCCTGACTTCCCCAGGCTGCAACTCGATGATATTCCAGGCAACCAGACCGGGATTATAATTAGTTGGCTCGGTTGAGGAATTCTGGAACATCAAATCTGCGGGAATCCGATCGGAGACTCTGGCGACCATGGCATATTTTTCGCGATTTTTCAGAATGATTCTATAATGGACCAGCGTCACGTCCCTGGGATCAGCGCGGGCGGTCATATCTGCCCAGATCTGGGGCGGGCAGCAGCTCAGCCAGTTGAATTCCAGGGCGGAATAGTTCTCAGCCGAGACCCATTCATTGTTATTTCCACCATTTACCTGCACCCGATTGATGAGGCTGCCCGGATTTCCAGTCATATTCAGCCTAAGTTCAATGGTAACAGCAGCTCCTATGCCGAGGCTTAAGAGCGTCCATCTGGCAGAATCTGCATCCAGGTTCGTAGGCCTCATGGATGAGAAGACATACTCTGTCTCGGACGGGAAGAGATCCAGTACGTAAACCGGCCCAAGAACGCGGTTTCCGTCATTTCTAATGGTTATGACATAGTCGATGAGCGTTCCTCCCGCCGGCTCCATCCTCCCCACCTTAGAGACGCTGAGATGAGGTTCATTGAATCTGGCGATGCCTCCTATCTCGATATTCCGCATGAGGCTGTATTTTCCTGAATACTCCTCCCAGAGAGCGATTTCGGGGAGGCTGGAATAACTGGAGGTGTTCTTTTCAGTCTTGAACTCGGCCTTGCCAGAGAATTCCGCGACGGTTTTCATCAGGCCAGGGCGGCTGGAAACTGTGCTTTTATTCAGGTAGCTGGCGGAAGCGAATTTTTCTCCGATGAAGCTGTCGGGCTGCGTTGTCACCGGCGTCTTTGGATTGCCTGGATAGTACACGCCTGAACGCGACCACATGCCTTCTCTCCATTCCAAAGAGAGCTGCCCTCCTGTATTCGGCGTGTAGTTGTATCTCATGGGGCCGTATGAGACGTTTATGTCCTTGGCAAGGTAATTGGTCACAGTCTGCACACGATCCTCTGCCCTATAGCTGCCTGTTCCTGACTCGGTGCTTCCCTGGCTCTTGCCGATGCGCTTATCCGAGGCCGCATACCCAAGGCCGGCAACGGAGCGGGACATTTCGACATTTTTGCCATATTCATCGAAGTAGGTGGTTACATTGAAGCTTCCCAGATAGTCCTCCTGGGACTCGTAGATAGGAGCACTCCGATCATGGATTGCAGCATCCTGCCCATAATAGGCAGTTCTGTTTTCGCGGGGCCACTTTTGCAGGCCAACATGTCCAGCACCTTCGAAGACTGTCTGAGAGTTCAGGACGGACCCGTTCTTATCCATCAGGATGCTGCTGTTGCGATCTATTCTATCGGCATACATATAACGCTCAGACATCGTTGCACCAGTTATCCGGTTCTTGGCACTCTGGGCCTCAGACCATTTGGAGCTGTAGCTTATGAAGCGGCCAGCAGGCAGATAGAAAGATGTGCTATGATACTTTTCATTAAGACCTGTCCTGGCCTGGATGGTCTTATTTCTGGAGCGAAGAAGGGACGCCTCCTCCCGAGAGTACGTGCCGCTTCCATGTCCTATAATGCTTAACGCCGTGCCGTAAGACTCGGACAATATTAAGCTAGCAAAGCTCGAATCGGACTCTGTTATTGATGCATCTTCTGCCACATTTGCGGTTATATTAGCATAATTGGTCAGGCGTTTGGGCTCTTGTGCAGTGTCCAGTCTCTGATCAAAGTTGACATATCCCTGGCCTGAGACCTTTCCGCTCGAATAGTAATTTATGGTCGAACGGTTGTAGACCGTTTTTGCGTAGAGGCGAATTATGCCACTGGACTTTGAGGGCAGGCTTCCGATAGACCAGGTCAGAACATTGCCCTGGATGGAGCTTGGAGCGGGATCAGATTCTCCATATTCCATGTATTTGGCATCAGGGAGAATATCGGTTACCACTGTATTCTTAAGGTCCACCACAAGGTCGTTTCCGTAAGAGAGTGTATAGTTGACCATCTCACCTGTACCGTAAGCCTGCTTTTCCACCTTCTTCCTGATATATAGTGAGTGAATTACGGCCGTCTCCAGGGTCTTGTACTTGCCCTGACCCTCATCTGAGTCGATCCTGTAATTGTTGTAGACCCAGTCGTAGTCCGGATGCTGCGGAATAGAAGGCAGGCTCACCTGCAGATTGATCTTGCCGCCCCCTCCCGGCGGCATCGTCCCTGACTTCAGGACGCTGGCATTCCACCAGAGATGGATTCCATCGCCCTCCTTCCAGATCTTGCTGGGCCTGGGATTGCTATTTGCAGTATCAAACTGCAGATTGCCATCCAAGACATCGGTGACTGTGACGTTTGTGGCTGCATCATTTCCGGCATTCTGATAGCTGATTTCGTAGTTCAGCGTGCCTCCGGGCCGGATGACCTCATCAGAGGCGGTCTTCTCGATGAGGAGAGATGGTGAACTGGCAAGCACCTTTGTGAGGACCGAATCTTGGGCCGAGGCACCTTGCTGGCAGGAGATGATTGCAGAGCCTCTGAGCAGAATGCCGTCCGAGAGCGAGGAGCTTACGCGAAGCCTCACTTTGATGCTTCCCGAGGCATTGCCCAGATTGCCCTTTTCGTCCAGTGTCCAGCGATTGTTTGTACCGGAGTCCGGCGCAGGATTGGAAGAGATAAACTGCAAGTTGGTATCATAGCTTGCCTGGACATAAG
>CABMDX010000316.1 GCA_902385025.1 uncultured archaeon
AATCAACTGTGAGATTTATGGATCCGTTGACCTTGCCCAGGTAATCATATTTTTCCACTTTGCTGTCTGGTTTCTTATAGCTTAAATCCTTATATATGGCCACAATCTCAGGTCCTTTGAACACCCTGCTCTCCGCCCCGTTAACCAGGAACTTGAACTCTGCGGTTCCCAGAAACTCCGTATCAAAGAACGGTTTTATGGTCCAGCTTATCTCGCCCTGTGCCGGATCGTATTGCTGTTTTTGGCCGACTGCCTGCCAGACGTGACCTGGAGCTCTGACGAAGAGCTCTAACCATGGGGCATTTCCTTCACCTAAATTCTCAAAACGGGCTGTATAGTTAAATGCATAAAGCTTGTCGCTCTCCTGCCAGCCCTGCAAGATCCCTCTTCCCGGACTGACATTTCCAATCACTTCATTCGCCAATTGCATAGTGGCGCTTGAATCGCTCATGTTATCCTGTCTAACCCGCATGGAATAGGGTATGAAACTATACGCACCACCGGATAGAGCAGGACTCAAATATGTTACGGATATCTCATAGGTCTTGCCTGCATGGCTGCTATTGAATTGCACATCTTTCTCGAATATGGACCTATTTCCATATATATTTTCAGGCCTGAGCATTTCCTCAAATCCCATATTTGGACCTGACACATTTAGCTTAAGCGTACCGTTTGCATCCGGGAATATAACAGTTGCATTGAAATGCTGAACCGCCTTTCCATCCGGCACCGGGGGAATGTCTACAATAGGATCGTACCTCAAATTGAGCGTGGGCTCCACTACCATAGGCAGCGATGCAGGTCCATTGGATTTTGTCTTCTTTATCCCCTCGTCGCTTCTATTTATGAAAGGTCCTGAATACACATCGGATTTGAAGGATTCTTCCCCGAAGCTGGCGACAAAACGGTAGCTTGCATTCTTTTCTTCTGCTTCTATGCATTTGCTCCTGAATGGCGTAGCAGTCAGGTTGACGATCCTTTGGCCTGCCGCCACCTTTTCCGAAGTCCTCTCTTGCCATTCATGGCTGCAGGGATTAAAGACCTCAAGCCTGACATCCGTATCTACGCTGGAGTTTAGGGGTGCCGAGAATACATAAGTATCGTTCCATCTGCCACTATTTGGCACCACATTTGCCTGTCCAAAGAGAATAGATATCGCTCGAACAGATATCGTTTGCTCTCCCAGGAAATAGTCCTTCGCAAGGCTCGGATGGCTGTAGATCAGGCTGATCGTAAAATTCTTTCCTATATCTCTCGCCTCGAAGGGGAGGCTCCAATCATATTGATATCTATCGCTGCCCAAAGCTATTCCCTGGCTGGAAAGCTCCTGGGTAATGTTATCCGGTCCGGCCAGCGTGAGTGTTGCCGTTCCCCTGCCTGCAAGATATTGCACCACAGCCTGAACACTGCTCGATGTTCTGCCTTCCAGAGGCACGTAGACCACTGGATCGTAGACTAGCGGTGACGCAAGAGTGGGATCTCTGCTCTGGAAGGAGGGACCTTCATAGGCCTTCGAGAAGATGTCTCTGCCTGCAAGGTTGGCCTTGAAGCGATACTTTGCTGCTTGCTGCTGCATCTCAGTGCATTCATAGTCAAATGGCCTGAGGGTCCAGTTTAGCTTTGACGACTGCGCCAGCGCCTTCTTTGCTCCTTTATCCCTCCATTCGCTGCTGCAGGGATCATATGTCTGCAGATAGACGTCCATTGGCACAACGGTGGTATTGATCATCAAGGAATAGGTGTAGCTGTCATTCCACTGGCCGGTTGGCTGGAGTACATCTGCATCCAAGAACCGGACGGAAATTTGGGAAACCTGTATGAATCTGTCGTCAAAGGTGTACCTGCCGCCATCCAGTTGCGAATTTGCAAATGACAGGGTGAGGGTGTAGTTCCTGTTGATGTTTTGATCATCAAAGGTGACATGCCACTTATACTGATATTTATTGCTTCCAAGAGGCGTTCCATCCTGGAGGCTTGCATTAGTCAAATCACCTGAAGAATCATGAAGCCTGAGACTCATTTTTCCCGGACCCTTGGAGAATGTCACCACGGCAGTTATGTCCTGGTCTGTGCTCTCGCCGGAGCGCACATAAACTGTAGAGGGATATTGAAGCTCCAGTTTGGGAATCTCTTCCACTACCTTGAAGCGGGTGTTTGAGCTATTGGCCCCGTAATTCCAATTTTCGTTCTTATATTCGAGCCTTGCCAGGAAGGGAGCATTCACGCTCAATTGCACATCGCTCTTGTTAAACAGGGCCGGGGAATCATCGCTTGTCCATTCATAAAGCAGTCTGTTGCCCTGAACAGTCGGCTCCGAAGAGCTGTATTTGGCCTCGCCCTTCTGGGGATGGGTTACTATCAGGGTGGCGTTGCTTCCCATGGGGCTGTCTCCTACCATCTTTGCTCCAACATCAGTGACGTATGCCTGAATTGTAAAGTTGGTGTAATCAAGTTGTGCTGGAACCTTTAATTTTTCCACACTGGGACTGTAGGGCAAAAGTGTGATGTTATAGGGCCCGAATGTGATGGGATCGAGCTTGAGGTTGTTATAGACCAAAGTGAAGCTGAAGTTCCCGCCATCTCTGTAAGCAGAAAGATCCTGCTCCAGTGTGCAGGAATAGGTGCTCTTTCCAGTAGAGACACAGGGGATCTCGCCCGTCCTCCATTTCATAATCTCCATGGACTCCAGGGGGCCTGTTATTTCCAGATGGCAGGTCGGGCTAAGGCCATCCATATCCCTGAATCCGGCTTTAATTGAGATTCCCTGGAAGAAATAGGGTGCCTTATTATATTGAGTTCCGGTCAATGCAGGTTGATGGACGATGGGGCCTTTTATTTTTCCAGTACGCGCAACATTTTGGCCGTCAGCATAAAATAGGAATTCATAACTGGCGTTATCGGTGCTGGATATGCCGAATTTGTCCAAGAAATTGTAGGGCCCGAATACGAAAGAGTTCTTGCCCATGCCTCTTCTATCAGGAGAAGGTTCCGAATAAATAAGCTCGTTATTATTATAAATATTAAGCCTTACACTGAATGTGGTTACTGCGACAGCTCCCGATCTGCTGGCAATTTCCTCGCTGAGATACGTATTGGCTGAATAGGTGAAATCCTCATAGCCGTATTCGGGAGTTACGGCAGCATTTCTTATTTCATAGCCGCTCTGGGCCATGCATCCCGGGACAAGGAATAAAGCGGAAGTCAGGCTTATAAGTAATATCAGTATGAGATTGTATCTTGCGTTTCTCATACCTTTATACAGTGACATGAATGGATCTGACTCATTTATTGGTAATTCTGCTTTAAATCTGCCCAACTCACTCGACCCCCGCGAAATCAATACCTTTCCGCGTTACTACTTATAAAGGCTTTTTGGCTTACTCGATCAGCAACTTTCTCCAGAAGCATCATTCCTTTTGAATCATCCGCCTGGCAATGAGCTATCCGAAAGATCAATCAAGCATTTATTTTATACATTTATGTGATCTTGATTCCATCCGAATAACGAGAATTTTCAACCATTGTTCAGCAACTAGAAGTGACGGCTTTTATGCGCGCAAATATGATTACTGATTTAAATATAAAAATTAAAAATAGGTTTAGAATCCCAGTACCCGACTGGCTGCCTCGACGCCTGCACCCTTTTCCAGAAGGCGGCCCTCCCTGGCCAGCACCAGCTCCAGGGTCTGAATGGTTCGCAGAATGTCGCCCGTAGAGCAGACGCCCATGGTGCCGATTCTGAAGATCTTGCCCTTGAGCTTTTCCTGGCCGCCGGAGACTACCACGCCCTGCTTTTTCATGCCGCCCCGCAGCTTGTCATCCGTAATGCCTTCCGGCATCTTCATCGCAGTGACCGTATTGGAGTAGTGAGAGAGAGAATCGACCCTGGGGAAGAGCTCGATCCCCAGAGCTTTGGCTGCGGAGCGGACCGCATCTGCCTGCTTTGCGGTTCTTGCCCGCCTGGCGGCGAAACCCTCATCGGCTGCCATGTGCAGGGCCTCCTGCAGAGCGAAGAAAAGAGGAACCGCAGGAGTGTAAGGAGTCTGTGCCGGGCTCTTCCTGGCGCTCTTGAGATGGGCCTTCAGATCTGCATAGTAGCTGGCGCTCAGGGCATTGAAACGCTCTTCAGCTCTTGGCGAGACCGAGACCACTGCCAGGCCAGGAGGCACAGCCAGCGCTTTTTGTGAGCCCGTGATGGCGATGTCGACGTTCCAGTCATCGGTGAGAAACTCATTGCCGCCAATAGAGGATATGCCATCTACAATGAATATGGCATCGTGCTTTCTGGCAAGCTTTCCTACTTCTCTGGCAGGATTGGTCAGGCCTACCGAGGTCTCATTGTGAACCATGGCAACGGCCCTGGCGCCTTCTTCCAGCGCGGCCTCGATCTTTTCCAACTGGAAGGGAGTGCCCCACTCGAAATTCACAGGAATTGCCTTGCCGTATCTCTCTCCAATCTCAGTAAATCGCTCGCCGAACTTGCCGTTGGAGATGGTTACGATCTTGTCTTCGTGGCCGATTATGCTGCCGACTGCTGCATCCATGCCCACTGTGCCGCTGCCGGTCATGATCACAACATCGTTCTTGGTCTCAAAGAACTGCTTCAGGAGCCCTGCGCAGTCGCTGTAAATGGCCCCGAACTCGCCGCTTCTGTGGCTGATCATGGGCCTGGACATGGCACGCAAAACGCGAGGTGCGACCTTGACCGGCCCTGGGATCATGAGCAATGTATCCTCTATATCCATGAGATTCCCTTCTTCTTTGGGCCTCTTAGTTTCAGGCAGCCTATATAAAACTAGCTTTTATACGCTGAGCAGTCGCCCAGCTATGTCTGGCGCAGGCGGGAAGCTCCTTCTTCTCCGCTGCCCAGTTGCTCAAAAAGGCGATGGTATCCTGATCATGCGGATAGCCGCTACCGATCTTGCACTCCAATTGAGCCTCCAGCTCCCTCATGGATGCATCCCGGCGGACTTTGGCGAGGATGGAGGCTGCAGAAACGACAAGGTGACGCTCGTCTGCTTTGTGCTCTGCAATCAGATCCATGGCAGTCTTGCTCTCGCTTTTGACCCGCTCTCTGAACCTGGAGGCATCCACATCAGCGGCATCGAGAACTGCCCTGTCGGCATGCAGCCTTCTCACAACCTCTGCAAAGCTTCTGACCATGATTTCGTTCATGGTCATGACGACTCGCAGCTCATCGATCATCTGCGGCTTGACTTCGAGGATGAAGATGTCATCTGCAATTTCCCGGATTTTCCTCGCCAGGACCTCCCTTTTTGCAGGAGCAAGCTGCTTGGAATCTTTGACCCCGAAGCCTGCCAGGTCGAAGAGCTTCTCTTCTTCGATCACAAGCCCTGCCACGAACATGGAGCCAATTACCGGGCCCTTGCCGGCCTCGTCTGCACCCAGCAGCAACATAAGCATCTATTGGGCGATCAGATACATTAAGCAACCGAGTGTGACTTCGTGGTGGAACTGGTCAAACAGATCGGGCAGGCAGGCAGCCTCCAGAGAATATGGCCAAATATGCACAGCATGGGGCTGATGTGAGCAAAATGACGCAAAGTGATAATGCGGCAGGTATGAGTTTCCCGTAACTGTGCGGATAAGGGCCAATTTGCACGGCAAATTTACGAAAGGGATTTCGATAATTTTCTGGCAGGGCAATCATTTCAGGTTAAGAATTAGGATTTTGTACGCAAGCCTTATAAGCTATGATAAAGTGAAGGTGTATATCCCAAGTGCAGCGGGGTAGGGTAGTCAGGATATCCCGACGGGCTCATAACCCGTAGATCAGTAGTTCAAATCTACTCCCCGCTATTAATTAAACTTCAAGCCGGAAAGCTATTCTGAGCCTGAAAGGCTATTTTGATATTATCTGGTTTTTTGAGATAAGTGGTGCTTTATCCAAAATGTTCTCTTGCCTGTCGGCAGGCAAAATCATTTCGGCCTGCTCTCCCGGGCATCGGCGCTGCCGCAATCCTATCGCGAAACCTGCTGCGAGTTATGATTGCAGAGGCTTTGCTCAGGGGAATGGACACATGGGAGCATATTCAGACCACGGCAGGATGTGAAGATCTGCTTTGGCATCGTCCGGCCCGGCAATTCCTGACGAATCTACTCCGCATCGCGAAGGGATGCGGTCCGAGCCTTGAGGGGAGATGAGAGGCTTTGCCCGGCGCTCCGATGTGGCCGCACTCCGGAGGATGGCGGGCGGACGACGAGGATAACGGCGAAGGTCTGAGAGCTGCAGGATGTGCCGATAATAGGCTATCGTGAGCTTTGGCAACGGTCGGAGGGGGGTGTGCTTGTGCCTGTTGGTTGGGGTTTATAAAGCAATTTTCGCCAATTCTATAAATGCGAGATGGATAATAAGCACTTGATGCTTGC
>CABMDX010000317.1 GCA_902385025.1 uncultured archaeon
AAGTTCAGGACCATTTTATTTAAGGTCAGTTGATCGATCTCAGCCAGATTATTCCCTGCAAGTTCCTCATCTGGCCCTATGGGCGAGTCAATGGGCAGGGCTGCCAATGCAAGTGGCTGGCTCAAGGCATAGATGGTAGTCGAGCGCATCTTATAGTTCTCAAGATCTGCAGCTTCGCCTGTTGTAGGGGACTTAACCGTCACGCCTGTGACCTTGCCGCTTAAAGAGAAGTCGGCAAGGCTTGTTTCAAAGACTGTATCTATCTGAAAAGGCTCAGGCATTGCCGATTCATCGTAAACGTTTAGCCTTTCATTTTCCTTTTTTGCCTGATATCTAAAAGTTCTGCCATCATCGACCTTCAGGATCACCTCCCCATTGGTATCGTCAAGTTTTAGTGAAAGCGAATTCCTTCCGGCAATTACTTTGATGGTCTTATGGTCATCGATCTTTTCGATCTTTGCAGCTTTTGCCCAGATAATGCCCAATCTTTTTGAGAGAAAATCTATAAGCACTGTGTTATCTTCTCTTTGAATTTCATTCCATTCAAATACATTTGTCTTGCCTGCCAGCAATATCCAGCTTCCTGGCATTAACTCCGGAATTGTGCGGTCAAAGAAGAACATGTCCAAAATCGGCTTTTGGGTTTGAGGATCTTTCCCGTGGTAGCTTTCCCCTCCTGAGTTTTGTGCAATGGACGGCTTATGTTCGTCCCAGTCTCTAGGATATGGAAGCTTTTTATTCTCCTGATTTGTGCCTGTCCCTGGATTCGCTTCAGGGTCTCGCTGGCTTTCCGGCAGGGAAGCCCAAAGGGGCGCGTTATGCCCAAAGGAGCCGCCCTGAGACTTGAAGTAGTAGAGTCCACCAGGTCTGCTCGGCTCGGCTCTTGCTGAAATATTCACCTCTCTGATGTTGCCATTGCCTTTTGCCTGAGCATAAAATAGAGATGAAGCGACATTTGTTGGGGCGGCAATACTCGATACATAGTCCACCACCGACTTTCCGCTCCAACCCTGGACCGAGAGGTAGGCGGTTAAATCGCTCTCCCGCCATGCATAATCCATGATCTTATTCTTAACAGAGGCCCCATTCAGGGGCACTGCCTTCAAGTCAGGTACCGCATACCTCTCTGGCACGTACGGCTTATAAATGGGGACCTTGATCTCGCTGTCAAGCTCAATTCTAGTTCGGTTCAGCTTCTCCTCCAGGACCACTGACCGGATCATCTTTATCGTCTGAACTTTTTTGTCACTAGGGCCTTCCGTCACAAACAAAACTCGCCCGCCCTGCTTCAGCTCATGGTTCATGCCCTCGATATAGACCGTCGAGGCCGCAGGGTCCAGCTCTTGAGGCAGCGTCAGCCTCGGCAGAAGGGCGTTCCATTCCGCCCGGGCTGTGATCTCGCTCTTCGTCTCAAAGCTCTGCGGCATCTCGCCCTGGCCGGGGATGCTGAGCACCCTGGTTTGCCTCGGCACCACAGCCATCCCAGGCGAGCCGGGCGCATCCTCAACCGTGAAGGCCAGATAGGCGTTGGCTGCGACTCCCGGCCCAAGCTCGTAGCCTATGGTCCTTGCCAGCTCGAGCAGAGACCGGCGCTCGGTTGCGGTCCGCAAGTAGCCCTCGTTTGCGATGCGCTCCTGGTAGAACGTGAGCACGTCTGCTACTGTTGCCCAGGCATCAAGAAAGGCAATGGCAGGATCGTCCAGGTCTCTTGTCTTCAGGGCTGCCAGTGGACGGGTCTCCTTATCGGGAAGGGCCATTTTTGGCAGACGTGCCAGCATGCGCAAAAGAAAATCCTGATGAGTTCCTATGCGGCAGTCGAGAGAGTCTTTTCCCGGACGGTTATAGATCTCACGGCTCCCTGATCCTTGGCTGCAGCATCCGCAAGTATTGGAATCCTGGGATTTGTCGCTCATCATTTATCCACCATCAAAAATTCGATCTTGCCGTTTTCGGGATTGTTTGGATCGTTGTCGAGCCTTGCTATTTCCATAGAATCCATATGCAATACTCCTGATACGATCTCGCCTCGTGAGGGCTGGCCCCATCTCTGGAAGCGATTGCCGCCCTCCTCACTGGCATCAAGCCATTTCACTCCCGGCACCTGCATGGCTCTGGCAATCAAATTGCTCAGGTAGATATCCTGGTTGAATGTGAGCCTGTCAGGATGAAAGAAGCCATAGGAGCCATCGGCCAGTACTCCGCTGCTGAAGGTCTCCTGCAGCTCCCTCAACACATCTGCGGGGAAATAGCCCTCGGATACACATACTGTCAGGACTATATCCAAAGGAACGAAGATCGGCTCCACAATCTCCAGGTCATAGCCCGCCATGCAAAACCTTTCCAGGAATGTAGCAAGCTCCGCCTTAAAATCCAGATCTACCGGCCTGCCTCCCTTCCTGTCCACGGCTATGAAGACTGTGTGCCAGCTTCCCGTCCAGCGCACTATAGCCGTGGCCCTCTGGACATCGGGATGGCGCTGGGCTGCGGCTGCGTAGTCTTTTTCAGTGACAGCCCTCTCCTGGGTGCGAAATGCTGTTGGAGCATAGAGCCGGACCTGGTCGAGGGGCTCGGGGTCCTCGCCACCTGCCGCTGACATGGGATTATGCAAATTCTCAATTCCGTCCACCGGTCGGCTGGAGTCCATGGGATTGCGGCTCAGAAACAGGTGATAGAGGGATTCGGCTCCCACATTCCCGGCCTTTCCATTGCCTATCCTGTAGACTGCCCGCAGGGAATTGGTGGGCCTCTTGCCTAAGATATCATCTCCAAATCGAAGGCTGGCTTTCCCATCCTCCTCCACTTCGGCCACGAAATCCTGAGCATATCGATCGCTGCTCAGCAGATCTCTCTGGTGATGCCAGACCTCTTTATTTCTATCATCGACAAGCACAATCGCAGGCAAGACGTCTCTCAATTCCCAGCGCATGGCAGATTCTGCCTGGGCCTGATAATCAAATGTAGAGGGCCTTCCATCTCTTGCAGTCACAGGCCTTTCCATCCTATCCCTGGCATAGCCCTGAAATGTGAGTGGGCCGGAGGATAGCTTTGGCCGATAATCCTCTGCGCCAGAGGGGCTGAGAAGGAGTTCGGATCTTGTATATCCATAGTCAGCCAGAACCACATTCCCGAAGGCCATGCTCACATCCTGAATGGGAACGCCATCGACCTTGCTGCTGATGCATAACGGAAAGGGAAGGGCGTCGCTGGCATTCCATTCAATCTCTGCGATCATTCTTTCCAGCAGCTTATCCCGCTTGATCGTCACACTGGTCAGACGCACTGCATGGCGGTGAGATGGATCGGCGTCCATTGGCTCGCCGCTCTCGGGCCCCAGGACCTCCTGCAGGATCAGGACATCTCCGGCATTCAGCTTTCCTTCCAGGTTCTCTCTTTCATCCCAGAGCGTGGCGCTTGTCGCTCCCTTTGGAAGGCAGCACTCGCTCTCGCCCCATGTGTGAAACTTCATTCTA
>CABMDX010000318.1 GCA_902385025.1 uncultured archaeon
CGTGCAAAACTACGTCACCGCATTGGTGCTGGGGGTAGTGATGCTTGCGGTTGTCATAACTCTTGCTAAGGAGGTGGGCCTGGTATGATCTCGAACGTGATCTCGTTAATGATCGCGATTCCGTTGATTGGGGCTATAATCTCCTTCTTTGCGGGGTCCAAGGCAAAATTCGTGGCACTTATAGCCTCGCTTATACCCCTGGTCCTCTCGCTACAGATGTATCTCGAGTTCGATAAGAATTCGAAGATAATGCAGTTTGTGGAGAGCTACAATTGGGTTCCGACACTGGGAATAAAATATACCCTCGGCGTTGACGGCATAGGATTTCCATTGCTGTTCCTGTCCGCGATAGTATCGGTATTGGTGATAATATACTCCTGGGGCGAGACCAAGAAGCCAGGCCAGTACTTTGCGCTGCTTCTTCTCAATGAAGTGGGCGTAATGGGTGTCTTCACGGCCCTGGACTTCTTCCTGTTCTACATCTTCTGGGAAGTAGTGCTCATCCCCATGTTCTTCCTGATCGGAAACTGGGGCGGGCCGAGAAAGGACTATGCAGCAATCAAGTTCTTCATCTACACCCACGTGGCAAGCCTGGTGATGCTGCTCGCAATATTTGCGCTGTACTTCACCTACCAGATGCCAGATGGGACAAGGACCTTCGATATGCTGACACTCCTGGCAGCTACGGCAGACAAGACCATTTTCCCGACAAGCCTGCTCAATATAATCTTTGCAGGACTGCTGCTGGGATTCCTGGTTAAGATGCCCGCTTTCCCATTCCATACCTGGCTTCCGGATGCCCACGTAGAGGCACCAACAGCCGGTTCTGTGGTACTGGCAGCTCTGCTGCTTAAGATGGGAGGCTACGGCCTGTTCAGGGTCATTCTGCCCATCCTGCCACATGTGGACAAGGCATTTGTGACAGTCATCGCTGTCATTGCGGTGCTCTCTATCGTCTACGGAGCATTCCTGGCGCTGGCTCAGAAGGACATCAAGAAGCTGGTAGCATACTCCTCAGTCAGCCACATGGGTTTTGTGACTCTCGGAGCCGTGGCCTTTACCTGGATGTCCATTCAGGGCGCCATGTTCCAGCAGTTCTCTCACGGCATCATCACCTGTGTCCTGTTCATGTCTGCCGGAACAATCCAGCACGTGGTAGGAACCAGGATCATAGCCGATCTGGGAGGGCTGGCGGATCGCATGCCCAAGTTCGCAGTACTCATGATGGCGGGATTCATGGCCTCGCTGGGATTGCCAGGCATGAGCGGCTTCGTGGCCGAGTTCATGGTGCTCACCGGATCATTTGCCACATTGCCCACCTATACCATAATTGTGGTGTTCCTGAGCGTGGCCACAACTGCTGCCTATCATCTCTGGGCCATGCAGAAAGCTATGTTCGGGCCGATACTGAGGAAGTATATGGATGTTCACGACCCGCACAGCTACGAGCTGTTCTCAATGGCTATGATCATAGTATTGACCCTGATCTTCGGCATCCAGCCAGGTCTCATAACCGATATGATGGGCGCGGCTGCCACGCAGGTCATGGAGCCTGTTATGACTCTTTCCCAGATGGGGGTGATCTGAAGTGGACTTTTCGCATTACGCGCCTCTCTATGCTGAGGCGCTGCTCACCTTCCTGGCAGTGCTGATTGTGCTGCTTGGCTCCATCATGAAGAATAGCGCAAAGCTTGTGGGAATCCTGAGCGCAGCAGGCATCGTTGCAGCTCTTGCCATGGTTTCAAGCAACCTCATGGTCTCAAAGCCGCTGCTGTTCTTCTTCGACACCATATCGGTAGATGGCCTATCTCAGTTCTTCAAGGCCGTCTTCCTGGTAGTATCACTCCTGGTAGTGATTGCTTCCATATCGAGGTACTCCGGAAAGGGGGCAGACGAGTACTTTGCTCTGCTTCTCTTTGCCACAGTGGGCATGATGGTAGTCTCGAGCTCCGTCGACCTCGTAACCCTCTTCGTTGGATTCGAGCTGGCAAGCCTGTCCACCTATGCATTGGCGGCATTTGACAAGAGCAAGAAGAATCTTGAGGCGGCCATGAAGTACTTCATCTTCGGGTCTGTAGCCTCTTCATTCATGCTCTTCGGCTTCTCGCTGCTCTATGGCATGGCTGGATCTACCAGATTAGCAGATATTGCAGCAGCTTCCCTGGCCAATTTCGGGCCAGCAACGCTTGTTGCTCTGATATTCGTGATAGTGGGATTTGCCTTCAAGATGGCTCTCGTGCCCTTCCATATGTGGGCTCCCGATACCTATGAGGGTGCACCTCCTCTGGTTTCGGCACTGCTCGCTGCAGGCTCCAAGAAGATGGGATTTGCCGCCGCCTTCAGAGTTATAATGGTGGCACTCATTGCCCTGCGTCTGGAGTGGTATCTGGCCTTTGCCATTCTGGCGGCTCTTACCATGACGCTCGGAAACCTCGCAGCCTGCTGGCAGAATAACGTGCGGCGCATCCTGGCTTACTCCTCCATCGCACAGGCGGGCTACATAGCCATAGGCTTTGTAGTAGTGGGCGCGGCTTATGGAGCGGCTCCAATAGCTGCCTTCAACGGCTTCTATCCACCTGCCCAACTGGGCATAGCCGGTGCGCTGCTCCTTATCCTTGGACATGCTCTCATGAAGACGGGCGCCTTCATAGGCACGGCTCAGGTAGCGTCCAAGGTATCATCAGGCAGCGACTCCGACCCGGATGACATCTCCAACTACGCGGGACTTGCTAAGAGAGCGCCCATAACAGCGTTTTGCATGCTGATCTTCATGTTCGCTCTGGCAGGAATCCCGCCAACTGCAGGATACATCGGCAAGTTCGTGCTCTTCAGCTCGGCCATTTATTCCGGCCTTGTCTGGCTTGCCATGCTTGCTATCCTCAACAGCGCTCTGTCGCTGGTCTACTACCTGAGGATCATCAGCTACATGTATCTCAAAGATGCAGCCGGCCCGAAGATCGAGGAGCAGAAAGGGTATGTGGTAGCACTGGTCCTTACGCTTCTCGCGGTCGTGTGGATTGGTGTGTTCCCGGAAGCTTTCATAAACTGGGCACTGCAGGCAGCAGCGGTTCTGCTGCCTCAGTAAAATTTTTTAATTTTTTATAAATTGCAATAATCCATTTCTCTTTCCGATTTTGCCAGGGTATATACCTTCATTATCCCCCTATAGATTCAGATTCGGTGGGCTAAAAGATATTCCTTCCCTTTGAAAAGATTATATGAACAATCCTTATATCCCTTCAATGCATATCCAATGTGCATCTAATGTGCATAGGATGTGAGCCATGAACATAAATCTCGGTGCCCCATACGAGACTGCTATAAAGAGCATTATCGAAAAAGGCTATGCTGGAAATCGGACCGAAGTCATACGGCAGGCGATTCTGGCGTATCAGCGGATGATCGAGGAAGAAGAGCTGATGCTGGTGCATAAAGCGGTGGAGGCGGAGATAAGCGAAATGCAAACACGCAAGGCCAAGGCCCATTCCTTTGAAGATATAAGAAAGATCCTTGAGCCTGAGCACTAACCATCTATGCATCTTGTTTTCTCAGATTCTGCAAAAAAGGAATTGGAGGATATGCCGCAAGAGCTGAAAGCCCTTTTTCTAACCTTAACTCGTCACGTGGTAGGGAATAAACTCA
>CABMDX010000319.1 GCA_902385025.1 uncultured archaeon
AGAAATCATATCCATGGAGCGAAAAGAGGAGATGGTCGAGCGCTACGCAGGCCTTGTGCGCTACGAGATAAAATCTGAGATTTATGGATGCTGCATAAAGCTATTGACCGCTTCTTCACCCATAAAGGATCAGTGGGAGGAGAGTTTCTATTCTGCTTCACAGAGCATGCGCTCACATGGGCGGCTCTATGTGCTGCAGGATAGGAGTATAGCAGAAAATCAGGTTTACTACGATCCGCAGTCCAAGACATGCTTTCTCTTCAATATGGATTATTATGGCTGGGTAAAATCTCTGGCCTTGAGCGTGGCAGGAGACACTCTGGAGGATGAGCACGGCATCTACTCCGTGCATGGAGCCTGCCTGGATATACGCGGCAGGGGCATGTGCATGCTGGGGGGCTCTGGGGCTGGCAAGACCACTCATACATATGGCCTCCTCCGCGATCCCAGGACGCGAGTGGTCTCTGACGACTGGTTCTTTGCCCGAATTTATGGGGAGGACGTCCTGGCATACGGCTCGGAGAAGAATTTCTACATTCGAGCCGATCTGGCTGACATCTGGAAGGAGTTCTCGGGCCTCGTGGAGAAGGCGGTCTTCGATGAAAAAGGTCGGGCCGTGGTGGATCTGCGATGGGTGATTGGCAAAGGGCGCATTCTGCCGCTCACAACGCTCGAGAACGTGATTTTTCTCAAGAGAGATCCGGAGGAGAGAGAGACTCTGCGCGCGCTGGAGCCCGAGGAAGCGCTGGCAATACTGGAGGCTAACGGCTACTTCAACCCACACTTCCTGGTGCACAGCGACTACAAGCGCAAACTCCGCAGTCGGTTCTTCCGGCAACTGCTAGGGCGAGCGAACGTGCATGAGATAAACACCAGCGGGACGCCTGAGGAGAGCCAGAGGGTGATAAGGGAGCTTGTGGAAAATAAATGACCGCGGGAGGGAATCCTGCCCTATTTTTCCGCGCAGCCCTTTGCCAATCCTTTCATCGATAGCGCTATCCTCTTCCTCAACAGATCCACTTCCAATACTCTGACGGTTACATTTTGGCGGGCTCTAATCACGTCTGTCGGGCTCCTCACGAATTCGTCGCTCATTTGGCTGATATGCACGAGACCGTCCTGGTGCACACCTACATCCACAAAAGCACCAAAGGCTGTGACGTTGGTCACGATTCCTGGAAGAAGCATGCCAGCCTTCAGGTCCTCGATCTTCTCGACTCCCGCAGCAAAGGCAAAGGGCTCGAACACCGCCCTCGGATCGCGTCCCGGTCGAGAGATCTCTTCCATGATGTCCGAAAGGTTTGCGGCGTTGGAATACATCGATGGATCTATTTTCTTTTGCAGCTCCTCGTTTTTCATCAGATCGTGCACGCTGACTCCGAGATCCTCTGCCATCTTCTCGACCACGGGATAACTCTCGGGATGAACGGCAGTGTTGTCCAGTGGATTGATGCCCCCTCGTATGCGAAGGAAGCCCGCGGCCTGCTCAAAGGCCTTCGGCCCCAGGCGCGGCACCTTCCGCAGATCCTGCCTTGAATGGAATAGTCCGTGCTCATTTCTATAATTCACGACTGCCTCCGCGAGCTTTGGTCCAAGACCAGATACATAGGTCAAAAGCTCCTTGCTTGCTGCATTCACGTCCACGCCCACCAGGTTCACACAGGCCATTGCCACATCATCCAGAGCTCTTCTCAAAGCTGACTGGTCCACATCATGCTGATACTGCCCGATTCCGAGAGCCATGGGCTCGATCTTTATCAGCTCCGCCAGAGGATCCATTAGCCTGCGGCCAATAGAGACCGCACCACGCACAGTGGCATCCTCCCGAGGAAACTCTTTTCGCGCAACCTCCGAGGTGGAATAAACGGATGCACCAGACTCATTGACCATGACCACGGCAGCTTTTTTGAGATTCTGCAAGAAGGCTGCAGTCTCTCTTCCGGCTGTGCCATTGCCAACCGCGATCACCTCCACGTGGAAGCGATCGCAGATATCCTGCACCCGTTTTCCAGCCTCTTCCTTCCTATTATGCGGCTCATGAGGATAGATCACATCTTTCTTGATCAGACGACCAAGGCTGTCCAACACTACAAGCTTGCAGCCCGTCCGAAATCCGGGATCCACTGCCAGAACGCACTTCTGTCCCAGTGGTGGCTGCAGGAGAATCTGGCGCAGATTATCTGCAAATACCGCAATCGCCTTCTCCTCGGCCCGGGACCTCGCCGCGGCCAGCGTCTCGTTTTCCATGGCCGGGCCCAGCAGACGGCTGTAGCTTTCAATTGCCGCCAGGATCACCTGCTGGGAGGCGGGACCTGCGCCTCTTAGAAAAAGCTCCTGCAGGATTGCTTTTGCCTCCTCTTCTGGAGGGGCCACATGCAGGCCGAGAACTCCGGCTGCGGCTGCACGCTGCATTGCCAGCAGCCGATGGGATGCAATACCGGATATGGGCTCAGACAAGTCCAGAAGATCCCTGAATTTGGCAGTATCCTCTCCAGCCTCTGCATACTGCTGTTTTGCCCCACTTTCGTTTTTCTGCAGAGTATTCCGCCCTCTCGCGGCGATGGCCTGCGACCTCAGGATGCCGTCTGACCAGAAGAGCGTGCGCATCCTGCTGCGTGCCTCAGGGTCTTCGCTTATCCACTCGGCCATGATATCTCGGGCTCCGGCCAGGGCTTCCTCAATTGATGCCACTTTTGAGTCCGCATTCACAAAAGCCCGGGCCTCTTTTTCCGGATCTAGGCAGCCCCCATCTTCCTGAGAAAATATCATCCTGGCCAGCGGCTCAAGACCGCGCTCGCGGGCTCTGGTAGCTCTGGTGCGCCTCCTGGGCCGGAAGGGAAGGTAAATATCCTCAAGCTCGCTTAGCGTTTCTACAACCGATAGCTTCTCAGATAGGACGGGGGTGAGAAGGTCATTCTTGGCCAGAGAATGCATAATAGCTTCTCGCCGCTCGTCAAGCTGTCTGAGCCTTGATAGACGATCGCGAATTTTCGCTATGGATACTTCGTCCTGATTTCCCGTGGCCTCCTTTCGATATCTTGCAATGAACGGCAGAGTGGCACCGCTGTCGAGAAGCTCTGCTACAGCCCGGACCTGGAGAACGCTCAAATTGGTCTCATGAGCTATTTTTTTGATGTGAGGATCCAACATGTCATCTTCAGGGAGAATTGCATAGATCAAAATGACACTGGTCTGCACTCTATGAATGCCAAATGGCAGATAGAAAATAGTAATGCTAATACAAAAGGCAGGCCAGATGCTCTGGCCCATCATCTTTTGGAAATTGAGATAAGATTAATGTGAATTTTACTGCTTTGTTACTTTATCAGCCTTGGGGCCTTTCTCGCCCTCAACTACCTCGAAGCTGACCTTATCGCCCTCAGTTATTGTAACATCCGGCATCAGGCCAGTCGCATGAACAAAATAGTCTTTTCCGTCGTCGCCTGCAATGAATCCAAATCTCTTGGTTCTGTTGAAGAATTTTACTGTTCCGGTTACCATTCTGATTCCTCAGTACGATATCCTGATAGTAGCCGTCTATTTAAAGGTAATGGCGGAAACCGGTTCGTGGATAGCCAAAAGTCGAGTCATTTAGCGATAGTGATAACTTGCTTTCTTAAAGAATATTGATTCCTGGACCGTTCATGCAGATCATTTTTTTGCAGTCGAAAGGCGGAATCTGAAAGATCATCGACATGGTCCGGAAGGCAGGATTTTAGGGCTTATGAAGAGCTGGCATTGGGTATTGGGATCAGTGCAATTTAGACATATCGCTTAAGGATCTTCGCGGCCCGATCCGCAGCGATGCAGCCTCTAGAGCACTTGCCACAACGAATGCATTTTTTTTCGTCGACTGAAATGGTATCTTCAATGCTGATTGCCTCGCGACTGCAGTTCTTCTCGCAGATCCTGCATCCCGTGCACATCTGCACTCGCAGAATGGTCTTTGAGATATTTCTCAGCAGCTCTTCTGCCTCAACTTTCCCGGCTATGATCATGATATGGCCGCTGGCAAAAACGGTCGCCCTGCCCAGCTCGGACTTGATTGTAGCCGCCCCAAGCTCTTGAGAGTATTTTACAGTTCCGATCATGCTCAGGGCGCCTGCCACAGCGGAAAATGGATG
Source organism: uncultured archaeon (assembly GCA_902385025.1). Lineage (GTDB taxonomy): Archaea > Halobacteriota > Methanosarcinia > Methanotrichales > Methanotrichaceae > Methanothrix. The sequence goes on from CABMDX010000319.1 coordinate 4,125, forward strand.
ATTTTGCGGCGCGGAAAGGTTTGCCTCAATGGAGTACTCGAGGCCGCAGGGCGATCTGCCCCTTGCCGCCTGCATTGAGACTGCATCCTCACCTCCTGTCGAGCAGATCTGTAGATCGATTTTGTGTTCCTTGGCGATCTCTTGCATCTTGGGAGGGTGCCTCTTCCAACGCCAGAAGCCCCAGTCTACATACCGTCTATCCAGATTGTTCTTCCTGGCCCAATTCATGAGACGGCCAGTCCATTGGTCATATTGCTCGGGATGGGACGACTTCAGGCTGAAAAATTCGGATTGCAGAGATGCAGGGCATAGCCAGCACCCGATGCGCTCCAGATCCTGCTCATAAAGTGGATTGGGCTCCATTTTATTCCAGTAGATATAGAGCATGACCTCCAGGGCCCTCCAGTCACGAATGGGGGATAGGGTGGTCTGGCCTGGAACGTAGGGATTGCGCTCCACTGCCATAATTTTAGAGCGGTTGAATGATTCATAAATACGCCGGCCCTCGATGGTCACACAGCCTTTTGGATAATTCTCTCGCAGGAAGGTTGTCACCGGGCCGAGCTTATTTGTCTTGCAGCACCAGCGATAGTCCTTGGCCGGTGGGCCGAAGCTTTTCACCTGATCAAAAAAGTCACCAGCCCCCCGGATCTCTTTCAGCTTCAGCTTTTGAGAGCGGCACAGCTCCCGCACATATTCCACAGTCTCAGGAAACTCGAGGCCCGTGTTGATGAAGAGCAGATCAATTCCAGGCAGCAGCTTCCGGCAGAGGCAGAGGGTAGCCAGGCTGTCTTTTCCGCCGCTAAATGAAAGGTTTACGGGCAGCCTGGACCGAGATAGATAAGTTTTCAGCTCTTTTTTAGCGGCTCTTTCCAGGGCCTTGAGATGCTCCTCGTTGGCAGCGACTATATCATCGAGAGTCTGCGGCCTGCAATCGATCTCAAAATCGTTTTTTGCCACATCTTTTATTCGGATCGCGAGCGATCAATCTCCTCTCCGCCGGACCACGCCCACGCCTGCATATTTTCCTATTTTCAGAACGATGTTGTCTCCCTCTGAGATCCCTTCGGGCTGGCTCTCAATATACTCAGGAGACAGCCACTTTCCTTTTATGTGGCCCTTCAACATTGTCTCCTGACATTTCGCGAATCCCCTGATGGCTCTTTTCGCCAACAGAACCGCGCCCGCGGATTCGAGATCAAGATTGAAGGAACTGCTGGTAATGTCGAACCATAAAGTGGCGATATGTCGCCCATCCAGAATGACCTGATCCCGGCGATCGATGCCTGCAATCTTATTGAGCAGAATTACCTTGCCATCAAGAAAATCCGCACAGCCATATTTCTGGACAAATAGATCTGACAGGCGCTCTCTTCCTTTGGCAAAGCAAAGGCGAACGTCGCCAGGCGGCGAGAGCGGAATCTTTTGGCCTGAGCTATTGCAGATGGAGCATTTTTCGGATAGAAGAGGGAGGCTGCAATTCTGACACCAGAAAAGCTCGCTTTCCCCTGGTGAGAAGGTTCTATTGCGTTCTTGCATGGGTTTGTCTGCAATTTTGGCTGCCAGTATTTAACTTGTGGGATTGCGCGAGAATTGAGCGGGCATCGACAATTAACAAGGACAATTGCCGCCGTGCTCTTTGGCAGCCTGCATTCAGGCAAAGGATATGAAATAATATGAATAATTCATTGAATTTTAGCATCAAGCAATTGAAAGTGCATGAATTTTTAAGAACAACATTTGAAATGCACGTAGACAGAAATCTTCCGATGTATAGACATAAATATATATCGGGACGAAAAGATGTTATAGTAGGTGTGTGATGATTTTTGATTTTCGAACCTATCGGGATTGGATTTTTTGCGATAAAGAAAAGGCTTGGTATCCTAAGGCCCAAAAACTATAATTGGAACAGATACTACGAAAAAGCTGAAAAAGATAGTGAAGAGCAATATAAAAAATATTTTAAACCATATTTGTCGCAATTTAATATTTCGCGTGTTTTGGATTTCGCATGTGGAAGAGGCAGGATTGCTCAGTACTTCCTCAGAGAAGACAATAAATTAGTACTATGCGATATAAGCAAGTCTGCAATAGATTCATGTCGTCACCGTTTTCAGAACTTCAATAATGTCACCTTTCTTATAAACACTGATTCAGCCATTCCACTTGAAAACGGAACAATTACATTCTGCTATTCATGGGACGCTATGGTTCATTTTGAATTGGAAGATTTGGCAGCATATTTCAAAGAGTTCAAGCGGGTATTAGAGCCAGGTGGCAAAGGAATGGTTCATCACTCCAATTATGGTGCGGATGGAAAGAGATGGATTGAACATCCTCATTTGAGATCTGGAGTATCGGCAGGAGATGTACACAGGATTTGCGACGAGTTGGATTTAATTGTCGATTCCCAAAAGATCATCGATTGGGGAGTCCCAAACCTGAATTTTACCCCGAACCTGGATTGTATAACAACATTCTCCAAGAAGAATGCATAACCCATCACATGATATCGCGCCCGCAATTCGCCGTTTGTCTGTCTCTCTGGCAAGTATATAAAAATGCCAGTCCATTCTCCTTGCAGGATATACATCGCCTGCTGACATATCGATTGATCATTGTGCAAGAATATTGTGCAAGAATATCTCGCAACCGAGAGACCGTCAACATCAATTCGTTTTCCGGATTGACGATGATCGGGCAATAACTGCTGGACCGCGGCACGGATGGCAAAAAAGGTGCCATTCGCTGCAAAGATCACTACGAATACTATATGCTCATTAGCTCATTAGTAAGCTTAATGACTTAGTTATAACCTTAACTCGTCACGTGGTAGGGAATAAACTCAATCCGAGCTTACTATCCAAGTCCCTAACTTTCTTCGGGACCTCAGAGATCAGAGTTCGATCGCCAATCCTGACATGATACACTTTGCTGTACT
>CABMDX010000320.1 GCA_902385025.1 uncultured archaeon
ATGGGTTGAGCTTTAATGGTACCCTCACAAGCTTATTCATGCAACTCCCCATAAGATTATCGGGGTTTTAGCATAAAAATTTAATTATTATTCCAGTTAAAACTTGGAAAGTAGAGTAAATAAGAACAAGGGCGGCGATGCCTGGGATTTGATAGCAGTAACGCCACTTGTATTCGAGAACATCTATGCGGGTGGCGGAAAGCTATATGGTCTTGACAATGCTGGAAAAATTTATCAATATGCACCTTAGAAACTGAATTCACTTTCAGAAGCAGAGGGCATGCTGCCCTTTAAACTCTTTTTTGCGGATATCTGGTCGGCAGAAGCATGCACAAGCTGCAGATCACTTCTTTATCTCTTAAGCCACGATTCTTCCCTGTCGATGTTAAAATCCACCAGTAACCGCTGTCAAATAAATGATTCCTAGGAGAGGAACCGCGCCGCCTGAACGCTCTCATGGAGCCCCAGACCAAGGCAACCCTGCTCCTCCCCTGCCAGCCATGCATATCCGAACGCATTCGAAGCCGAACCTTTTGGTGCAACTACAGGATGATACCTTCTATCGGCGAACCTTCTCGCGCGAGGATGATATCCTCACCTGCGCCTCATCAGACCACGGCGATGACGCGCCAGTCGCGTCTGTGGCCATGACCCTGACCCTGTAGACTCCGGCCTTGCTCCAGACGTGAGCGGCCTTTGCCCTCTCGCCAGAATTCAGAAAGCCGGTATTGCTGGTGCTTTTGTCGCCCCAATCATAGGTATAGAATATCTGATTCTGATCGGGATCGCTGGCCTGGCTGGTGAAGCTGTAGGATCTTCCCGCGCGCCCGGTCCGGGCGCCGTCGGGTCGAGCCGGCGCCAGCGGTGCGCTGCCCGAATCTTCTGAGACGCTGCTCGAATTGTCGTTTGACGAATTCGGGTAGGTGATGTCCAGCGTCATCCAGTAGAAGGCGCATCCCAGACCGCTGTATTCGCAGTCGTACGACATGTCCATATTCAACCTAAAGAGGCCCGCTGGCCGACCGGCAGTGGTCCCCCAGCTATTGAGCATGATCCAATAGCGATTCTTGGGATCAGTATCATCATAGCCCACGCAGAGCACAGCATGTCCTCCGCCACTGGAATAGCTGTACTCACTGCCACAGGCAAAATCCGGCTGCCAGACGTAGCTCTCTGGACGGTTGCTCCAGAAGCTCTTGAAGTCCGTCCAGGACTCGCTATCCGGCAGGAAGAAACCAAACCAGATTGCTTTGCCCTGCTGCAGGACATTCTTGATATTGGAGATTGCGGCCTCTTTTGCCACACCCTGGGTGGGTATGGTCTTTGATGTTATGGCGCAAAGCGGGTAATTGGGATTCGTGGATATGCTGGAGGCGGAGACTTTTGAGCATCCTCCGCAACCGCCGCTTCCTTCCTTGTAGAGAGCGTTGGCATTGGACCAGGGTACTGCCATCTTCTTCGATTTGTAGAAGCTGGCAAGGTCCGACAGCCAGCCGCCGCAGCATGCTCCAGAGGAGCCGCAGCCCTGGTTATAATTGGAAACCAGATACTGCACCGAGAAGCGATCAACCACGCCCAACTGGCGGGCATAATCGATCTCCATTGCGCCCGTTCCAGCCCAGGCCCAGCAGTTGCCGCAGTTTCCCTGGTTGCGCTCAGTAGGAGCGTATTTCAAGAGATCCAGAAGGCTGAAGTAAGCGCCCGGTGCTTCTTCCATCTCTGCTGCTAAAGTAGGGCTGATGTAGGCCCCCGGAGACATGTTGTATTGCTCGGTCCAGCGGCCTGCCTCCTCAGGCGAGGGTCTCATAACGGGATGAGTGTCAATGGAAACAGATGCAGCGACATCTGATGGCTTGAAGTTCCCCCAGTCCAGTCCGAAGGCAGGCTTATCCGTCAGCCTGACCTGATAAGATCCGCTTCCCGGAACGGTCATATTCCAGCCAGGGACATGATCTTCATTCAGATCATAAAGGCCTGCTGTGAGATTTTCGAATATATAGCCGCCCTGCCAGTCCGAGGTCGCGACGGAGATCTGTGCGCCGTTTTGCATCAGCCGCACCGTCCAGCCCTTCAGAACGCTCTCGCCTGGAGTGAAGATGCCGTCTGCATTCATATCCCTGAAAACAGTGCCGTTTATGGAAAGGCTTGCCTCATCTGGGGCGGAGGAGTGGTCCATGGTCACGGCAGAGGCAGATACCATGATTATCAGGATTGTCAGAGGAAATAATGGCCACTGCGATATGCGCTTCATTTCAAAACACCAATTATATTTAGAATTAGTTAAGATATAAAGTTTTGTGATATCTCATGCGAGCATACGGCTTTAGGGATGATCTGCCGCAAAGATGGTTGGATAATTCAGAGAAGAGACGGGAAACCGAAGCAAAGGCTTTCTTTGCACTTTAAAAAGAGGTGCCAAACCATCAGCTATTAGGCCGTAAACGGCAGATAGTGGAAGTCATGAGGTGTATTCAATGGAAAATAAGCCGAAGAGCAAAAAAAGCAGCCCGGAGATGATTAGGAAAAGAATGGAGAACAGCTTGCCCTGGAGCCTTTCCCGCTGGTTTTCAAGACTTTTTTGCAGGAGAAAGTAAATCTCAATAAATTTTTTCGATCAGCTCATGAGAGTCGAAATTTCTTCTTGGCAGGAGGACATGGGCTCTCGGTACGTGACAATCGTGAGAAGAGGGAGATCCAAAGCGGGGGCCAGGGATCGTCTATAGCGGCCCCCGCATCGGGTGCTTTATGGACGCATGGAATAAGCAACTATTCCAATACACTTTTCTTTAATCAATCTGAATTTACTTAAGCGTTTCGGTATAGATATCCTATATGAATATCCCGGTGATAGTCTGCAAGACTGCCTTTGCCCTTTTGAGGGTGACTGACCTCAACGAAGAGAAGGTTTGCTCTGAGACAGACTTCAAAAGGACGCGTGAGCCGAACGCGATTTTAAGTTGCCGTTTTCAAGGAGAGATATATTTGGGCAGCGGTGGCATAGGGCCGGGCGGTTCTGAACGGGTGACCTCTCTTGCTGGTAATGGTGCCTCCTTCATGAGACAGAGTCCCGGGGCCTTGCCATGGACTGCAGCAACAAATCTTACCAAAAGCTTTAAATCAATTTATCCTGTCTTTAATCCATTTAAGTTTAATTAAAGGTGAACGCATTGAGTCCAAAGCTGGCAATATCAATCCTGATTGCGATTATGCTTCTATGTTCGCTCGCACCTGCGAACGAGAGCACGGAAGGCGCCGTGACCGTTACTGACGATTTGGGCAGATCGGTGAGTCTGGCCTCTGCCCCGGAACGCATAGTCTCCCTCTCTCCCTCCAACACGGAGATTCTCTTTGCTCTGGGGTTGGGTGACCGGGTGGTCGGTGCGACGAAATACTGCAATTACCCTGAAGAGCTGAAAGAACTGGAAAAGGAAGGGAAGATCCAGGTTGTGGGCGGATATGTGGATCCAGATATGGAGAAGATCTTATCCCTCCATCCAGACCTGGTCCTGGCCAGCGAGAAGCATAGAGGCGGAGTGGTACCTGTCCTGGAAAAAGAGGGTATTGCTACCTTTGTCGTCAACCCGGATAATTTGACAGGCATTATAAAGTCCATAAGAGCAGTGGGCAAGATCACGGCAAAAGAAAATGAAGCAACTGCCCTGACCAATAAGATGCAGGCTGGAATAGATGAAGTGTCCGGCAAGATTGCATCCCTTGCGAAGGCCAGGGTCCTTTACATCGTCTGGCATAATCCAGCCAGGGCAGCAGGCGTGGGGACATTCGAGGATGAGATCATCGAGAAGGCAGGGGGAGAGAATATCTTTCATGATTTGACCGGC
>CABMDX010000321.1 GCA_902385025.1 uncultured archaeon
GATGAGCGATAACGGCTTTATCGCACCACGCAAGGAGACTATCGATGGCGAGACAATCCTGCGCCCTGGTTTTGCCGGAAACATACTCCTCGGGTCTGCTGCTGCCTTCATCTCCTGGGGGCTTTATGGAGCCTTCAGCAGCGCCGTGATCTATGGAGGAGTTGCAGGGGTGGGTGCGCCTGGTGCAGATGATGTTTATGTTTCCATATCGGCCGTCGCCGGTGCCGTTCTTGTGGGCATTGGCGGAGCGCGCTGGCTGACCAACGAGGTGGACAAGAAGCTCCTGCGCAGCGCTGCCGTGACCGCTGCGTCATCTAAGGCATCTTCGCAGGATGCCAGAAGATTGGCCGTGGCAACTCCTGCCAAGGCATTCAACATCGCCAAAAAGATGTACCAGGAGTGAATTACATGCGCAGCAATGCGCCATTACGATCACAGAGTGCATGCAGGCAACGCGGGCGACGTCTGGAAGCATTTCCTGCTGCTTGAGGCGGCAAGTTGCCTCCTCGACCCCGAAAGCAGTCTGGTCTATGCTGAAAGCCATGTGGGTCGCCCCGAATACGTCCTAAAAGCGCCTGGTGATTGGGAAGGAGGGATCGGTAAGTGCTGGCCGCTTCTGCCTTCCCTTAGAACTTTTTGCTATTTTGATATACTCTACGAATTAAATCCTGATAGCCGGATCGGCATAAATGCGGGAGACCTCTCCAGGGGCTCTTTGATCTATCCCGGCTCTGCCCGGCTGGTGCTTGAGCTGGCAAAGAGAAAGGGCGCAAGAATTTTGGGTGAGATATGGGACATAGATCCAGAAGTCGCGGCATCGTGGAGGGCTTGCAGCAAATCCGATCTTATGACCTTTCACCAGGGAGACGGCTTCGCCGGGATCGCGGAAATGCTCGGTCGATCCCCACCGGGCTTGCTTTTCGTCGATCCTCCCTACATCGATCCCAAAGACGCGGGTCTCGCAAAGAGGCTGCTTGACAGAGCCTGCATATCAGGATGGATAGTTCTCTGGTGGTATATGACAGACATGAAGACCATTTCCCCAGGCGTTTATCCTGCCGCGGTTCCTGGCAGCGGCAACATTGAAGGATACGATTCAGGAAAATATATCCTGGAGAAGTTCGATCTCGATTTTGAAAGGATTGGACTGAATGGAGGAAGATGGAAGGGCTCAACAGTGGCTCTAGCCGGCTCCGGCGGCCCGAGATCGGAGCAGGTTGCCAGGCATTTGCATCAACGCTCAAAAGAGCTCATGTGCATAGTCTCCGATGCAATCTCATGAGGGAAGAACGAAAGGAGGAAGGGAGAACATATAAATGAATTGCCTTTTCGCAAAATCCCGCTACAGTAAAATATAGCAACGTAGCTCCATTCTGCTTGCACTAACCGCCAGGCTTATCCTCTTTCTCGATAAAATAACCAATTTAAGAGGTCTCCACTTGCGCAAAGTCTACAGGCTTTCAATCTCGTTGCTTTTCATCTTGATAATTTATAGCCTGATCTTCATGTTTCTGATGAGCCTGGAGGGTCAGACTCAAAATGTGAATTTCCCAACGGCCGTCTACTGGGTAGTGGAGACCATCACAACTCTTGGATATGGAGATATAGTCTTCAAAACCATCCCCGGATATTTTTTCACAGTCATCGTTGCCCTCTCAGGACTTGGCATTCTCTGGGCTGTGGTTCTTCCTCTGGGCGTGACCCCGAGCCTCGAGCGCATGATCCGGGCAGCGCCGGTTTCCGCTCCTGAGAAGATGGCAGACCACATTATCATTACTGGATACAACCCAATTGCAGAAACCCTTGCAGAGAGGTTCTCACTTCTGAAGATTCCCTTCTTGATCATCGAGCGATCTGAGGAGACGACAAAAGCCATCTTTCGCAAATATCCTGTGCTATGGGGCGATCCTTCCCGCGTGGAGGTTCTGCAAAAAGCAAATATAGGCTCTGCCCGCCTATTTATTGCCAACGAGAAGGATGAGCTGAATGCAGAGGTGATTCTTACCATCCGGGAGATCTCGAATATCGAGATCATCGCTCTGGTGGATGACTTCGCAAGATCACGATTTCTGCGGTATGCCGGAGCCTCTCGCATTATCTCGCCGAAGACTCTTCTTGGAACCTTCATCGCCATGGTCACCTCGCCGCCCATGAAAAACGTATTTCCCGGAGCAATCAAGCTCTTTGGAGATCTTCTATTGGTGGAATTGCCAATCTTTCCCGGAGCAAAGCTGATAGGAAAGAGGCTGGAAGAGAAGAATCTCCAGGATACGGGCGCTGCCATCGTAGGTATCTGGGAGCGGGGCGTATTTCACCCGAGTCCCGGCCCGGAGGAGGTGATAAGGTCCAACTCCGTGCTCATGACGGTGGGAAGCATCGAGCAGCTCTCTGCCATCAGAGATCTGACCATTGGCACCCGCAAGGAGGGTCCCCAGATAATCCTTGGCTATGGAGATGTCGGAAAAAGGGTGTCCACAGTGATGGCTGATTGCGGCATAAATCCCTTGATTGTGGACAAACGAGATTTGGAGGATAAGGCCTTTGCACATATATCTGGAGACGCTACCGAAGAAGAGACTCTTCGGCAGGCCAAGATAATGGATGCAGTAGGCGTACTGATCATGCTCAACCAGGACTCTGATGCCATTTATGCCACGCTTCTTGCTAAAAACCTGAATCCGAATGCATTTGTGGTAGTCAGGGCCAACCACGTCAAGTCAGCAGAGAAGATCTACCGGGCGGGAGCGGATTATGTGGCCTCTCTTCCGATAGTGGCAAGTCACATGCTGGCCAAGATAATTCAGGATGAGGAGGTGGAGCTGGATCTGCTTTATGAGGATTTGGAGCTCAAGATCTTCCAGGTTGGAAAGATGTCTCGTCTAGCTGGAAAGACTCTGCATGAGCTGGATCTGTCCGGAAGATTCGGCTGCAAAGTGGTGGCGCTGGAGAGAGAGGGCCAGGCATTGGCGGTACCCGATCCGAAAACCAGGATCTTCTCAGGGGACATTCTGGCGCTGATCGGCAGCTCGATGGGCGTTGAAGCCTTCAGCAAGGCGTATGATCGAAGACAGACTCTGAAAAAAAGGCTGGCAAATCTTCGCTGACCTATTCGACAGCATGCAGCATGAGCGGGATATAGTCCAATGAATATGCTCCAACAAAACAACAAATATATACCGGATCAATGAAATTGGCAAATTGGAGCTGCAATTTTCCCGGGACGTCCTCCATAGCGTAAGAACGGCGCCAATATTTTGGAGACTATCCCGGAGAGACGGCATCTCGGGCCACCAGGAAATCGGGAGCGTACAAATGGCAGATCAAGATTCTAGCTGGAACGAAATTCGCAAAAAATGGCCTGATAAATTCAGAGATGAGGAGCGCTTCATCTTCAAGAGCATCCATCCTGGGGATCGGATATTTGTGGGCACGGGCTGCGGTGAACCTCAGTATCTGGTCAGGTCCCTTCTCGATTTTGTCAAGGATCAGCCCAAGTCATTTATGGATGCCGAGCTTATCAACATCGTCACCCTGGGCGTGGCGCCTTACACGGACGAGAAGTTTCGCTATAACTTTCGGCTCAACTCCTTCTTCATTGGAGACAGCACCAGAAATGCCGTAAATGAGGCCGGTGCGGACTACACACCCATATTTCTCTCGGCTCTTCCCGGACTTATCCGCTCGGAAAGAATTCCCCTGGACGTGGCCCTTATCCAGACGACGCTTCCTGATCGGGAAGGCAACATGAACCTTGGAATAAGCGTGGACATCATCCGGGCGGCAGTGGAAAAAGCAGCTCTGGTCATCGCTCAGCCCAATTCCTGCATGCCCTCGATCAGCGGGGACGGCTGGATTTGCATTGACGACGTAGACTACCTGATTCCGAAGGACGAGCCGCTGCTGGAATATATCGATCCAATTCCGGGTGAAGTTGCCCAGAAGATCGGGGGATACGTAGCCCGCATCGTTGAGGACGGCTCGACCATCCAGGTGGGATATGGAAGCATTCCCAATGCCGTTCTCTCCGGCCTTGAGACAAAGAAGCATCTGGGAGTGCATACCGAACTGCTGGGCGATGGCATCGCCGCACTCATGCAAAAAGGAGTTGTCGACAATAGCCAAAAGAGCATCAATCCAGAGAGGAGCATTGCCACATTCTGCATGGGCCGCCGTGAGACCTACGATTTTCTGAGGGGCAATTCCGGGGTGGAGTTCCGGAGCATCGACTACACCAACAATCCCCTCATCATCGCCCAGAACCACAGGATGATCGCTATCAACAGCGCCCTGGAGGTCGATCTCACCGGCCAGGCCACCGCCGAGTCTCTGGGACATAGCTTCTACAGCGGCATTGGGGGACAGGCTGACTTTATGCGGGGAGCGGTGCTTTCTCCAGGCGGAAAGAGCATCCTTGCTCTGCCATCCACTGCCCGGGAGCATGTGCCGGGCGCGGGCGGGACAGGCAGCGCAGCCCCAAAAGGCGGCCTTGTCTCCCGGATTGTGCCGTTCTTGAAGGAGGGGGCGGGCGTCACGCTCACCCGTGGCGATATCCACTATGTGGTCACGGAATACGGCATCGCCTTCCTTCATGGCAAAAACATTCGTGAGAGAGCCATGGACCTCATCGCCATTGCACATCCCATTTTCCGGCTCTGGCTGATCGAGGAGGCCAAAAAGCTGCATTTGATTTATCCTGATCAGGCATTCATTCCTGGATTGAAGGGCGAGTATCCGGAGGATCTGGAAAGCTGGAAGTGCACCAGAACGGGCCTGAGAGTGCTGCTTCGGCCGGTGAAGATAAGCGATGAGCCGATGCTAAAAGACCTGTTCTATTCTTTATCCGATGAGAGCATGTATCAGAGGTTCATCTCTGCGCGCAGGGACATTCCGCATGAGGTGCTGCAAAGCTTTGTGGCGGTGGACTACTTCCAGAAGATGGTGCTGGTTGCAGCCCTGGAAAAGGATGGCAAGGAGATCATTTGCGGCCTGGGCCAGTACGGTCTCAATAGCGACACATACACGGCAGATATTGCTCTTGTGGTCAGAGACGCTTTTCAGAATATGGGTGTGGCAAGAGAGCTGCTTGTTTATCTGACTTACGTGGCGATGAAGCAGGGCCTGC
>CABMDX010000322.1 GCA_902385025.1 uncultured archaeon
ATGGCTACAGGTATCATATCCAGCCATTCGATGAACCACCAGGGAAGCTTCCTCTGGGAAAGGAAAAACAGTGGAAGCCAGCGCGGAATATAGGTAACAAGTGCCATGCCGGCGATCAGAAGAAGATAATCCATACTAAGCATGCAATCCGACCCCTCTCCAGGCATATCTCTTCAGAGCAAAACCCCCCGTAGCACCAAGGAGCGATGCTATGATCACGAGGACATTTCCCGGCACAACATAGGAGAGAGCAACAGCAAAAGCAACCGAGATTATGGCAGTCAAGACATATTGCCGTCCCCGAAGCTGAAACGTCAGCAAGCAGAGGAACATCGCGCTCAGAGCATAATCGATTCCGAAGCTTCCCGCAGAGATAAACCGCCCGCCATAGCCTCCCAGAATTGTGCTCGCTATCCAGGCAAGATTTGCCATTTGGTTGACAGCCAGGGCTTGATAGCGATGCCATGGCCCTTCCTTGAATTTGGCCATATTGACTGCGAAGCTTTCGTCAGTGACGCCATAAGCAAAGGCTGATACAAACCATCGATTGGCTCCATGCAAATGGACTGCCAGGGATGAACTCATCAGCACGTGTCTCAAATTGACGACAAGAGTGGTCAGAATTATAGAGATCGGCCCGGCTCCGGTGCCGAGCATTGCCACTGCGATGAACTGGGAGCTTCCTGCATACACCAGAACCGACATGAGCGCAATATCCACAAAATCCAATCCAGCCTTTTGTGCAAGGACTCCGAAGGCAAAACCCAAAGGAAAGTAGCCCACGCAGATGGGCCATGAGACTTTTATACTTTTTAATCCCAGCAAAGAGCTCAATTTCACGATTGATTCCACCAATTCGAAAAATTATTTTTATAGGATCATATTTTTGTGCATAGGTATAGCCCGAAGAATCCAGATCTCTTCTCTTCCCTGTTGATCTCGAACCCCGCCCTCTCGATCAAGCCCCGCATAATCCAATCCATAGTGGAATACTCCTTTCGCACATGATCGCAGATGCTGCCAGCAAAGCTCGGGCCCGCCCTCTCAGTCGCTTTGGCGATGAATTCCTCAAAGAAATCTCTGTGCAACCTTGGGTTGAAGGAGTAGACCACATCCCTCAAGCAAAGCTTTCCACCGCTATGAAGCATATCTGCTATGCGAAGCAAGGCAATCTGCTTCCAGAAATCTGGCAGATGATGCAGTGCGATCTGGCTCACCACAGCGTCCAGTGGATGGCCCTGGTGGCCGTAGCTCAGGAAACCGCCCTTCAGGAACTCCACGTTGGCCACGCCTCGCGCCTGGGCCTTCTTTTTGGCATACTTGAGCATCCCTTCCGAGAGGTCCACTGCATAGACCCGTGCACATTTTGGCGCCGCGGCGAGGGCGAACTCGCCAGTGCCCGTCCCGATCTCCAGGACGGTCTGCCCGGGCTGCAGCTCCAGGAATGCCAGGATTTCGCCGATCTCGCCCTGGATGTCTCGATACTTTTGCATATTGCGGTCGTAGATCTCTGCCAGGGCATCGAAATCTGCGCCGGGGTGGTCGGGCTCGTGGTACTGCCAGGTGGGAATGGGCATTTTTTCTCGGGACTCCTATTTTATTTGAGAGAATTATCGGTGACAGACTGATTTTTCTTTGGCGTGCTTATAGCAATAAATTCTTTCCGATCAAAAAGAGGGCCAGCCCTGATTAAATCCGAAATTGCTCGAATATCTTCTACAAATACGAGAACAAGAGTTGTCTTTCTGGATGGCGTCCTCTGGCCAAAGAGGAAGCTTGACTTTGCATAGTTTGATGATTACCGGGACCGATGAGAAGTATTCCGTTAAATCCCATGATGCAGTGAATTTTCCTAAAAGCAGGCAGGAGTTGGTTTCAGTTCCAAAAAATGTGAGGCGGCTTTGGTAGGTTTTCATGCGGGCTCTATTCAGCCTTCTGGACTCGCCCCTTAGCAGCCCGCATCCACAAGGATTTGGCCTCCATCATGTGGCGGATGCTTACCGCAGCAGAAGAAGTATCACCGAAAGACCTAACTACTTTCGTCAAGAAAATAGCTATGAGTAAACGCAAAAATCATGGCGAAAGTCGAGGGAGCGGTTAGAGTTGGCAGTAAAGAGCAACATATTTCCCAGGGCCAAATCGGGCATACCTGGATTTGATGAATTGGTCGATGGCGGTTTTCACAAGGGGACAGTCAATACCATAACCGGGTCCTCCGGTACCGGCAAAACCGTCTTCGCCAGCCAGTTCATTTCGTATGGCATCAAGAACGGGGAGAAGGGAATGATCATAACTCCCTCGGAGAGCGCAGAATACCTGCGAAGGGAAATGATGTCCTCTTTTGGCTGGGACTTCTCCCAGCTCGAAAAGGAGGGGATGCTGAGCATAGTCGATGTCACGGACCCTGTGCTGCGCCTGCAAAAGAGCATCGATGTCGATCCGGTGGAGTTTCTCATCAATTTCCGCAAGCTCGTGGAAAGAAAGCTCTCTGAGGTAAAGCCCTCCAGGCTCTTCATCGACGACCTGACAGCCTTCTTCATGGCTGTGGAGGCACCCTTCAAAGTCCGGTCCCTGACCGACGACCTCTTTGGCTGCATCCGCACAAGCGGCGTCACAACAGTCATCACCCTCGGAACTGCCTTTGCCACCAACCAGTTCCTTGAATACGGCGCAGACTCCGCCACCATGCTCATGAGGGAGAAGATCGGAAACACGCTCATTCGTTCAATTTTTATAATGAAGATGCGCGGCTCAAAGATCGCCAATAGCATCCGGGTGCTGGACATATCCGACGAGGGCATGGCCGTATCTTCCCTATCACCATATCCATGAGGCGCAAATGATCGAAAGATGGATTGCTCTGGCCGGTGAAGAGGCAGGTCCTGTCTCGAATAAAATGGGCGGCATCTGGAATGTGATCGATGCCGAGGCCACGGAGATGGCAAAGCTTGTGGCCAGGAAAAAGATTGCAGATGACATTCGGATTCTTGTTCTGGGACCCAATTATCCCACTTCAGGCATGGACTGGAATGCGGGCAAGAACCGCATCACTGACCTCTCGGCCTTTGATAAGCTGAACTCCAGCCCGGAGCTGGACCGCGCCCTCTTGGATTTAAAGGCCCTGGGCATCGAGAGCGTCACTGGCCAGCGAGTGGTAGACGGCATTCCCATCGGTTATGTGCTCTTTCAAACCAACTACTATCAGTCTCATATGGTGCGCTGGATGGGTCAGGAAATGACCCGGAACAATGCCGTCAAAACAGAGGCCTTCAATCTATTGGGACTCGACTCCATGCATTTTGAAAGAACCAACTATGGCCGGGAGTATAACCACTACCTCAACCTGTCATACGCCATCTCAGAGCTGGTGCGCTTCCTCTCCAGGGCCCGTGACGAAGAGGCAAGCAAATACACAGACAAAGCAGTCTCCGAGTTCGCCAAGTCTCTGATGCCCAAGGTCAGGGTTTCATTGCACTGCCACGAATTCGGGGTATTCTATGCTGCAGCTCGCCTCAAGAAGCTCGGCGTACCTGTGCGCACGGTTTGCACTCTGCATGCAACAGTTCCTGGACGAACTGCGGGCTTTCGCTCAATTCAAAAGATCGCTAAAAATGACTCGCAGATGGAGCCCGGCACTCCTTTGGGCTTCGCCACGCTGGAGGCTCTGGCCCGCTATTCTGATGCAGTGACCTTCGTAGGGGACTCGACCATGAAAGAGGCCATGCTCTTTCACCGCCTCAAGGGCATTGTCATCAGAAATGGCATAGACGCAGATTCCGAGGACATCGACTGGGATAAGAAAAATCTTTGCAGGGCTAAAATTCAGAAGTTCCTGGCAGACAACCTCTACAAGTTCTGCGATGGCAAATGCGTGAACCAGGAGAACATAATTCCCATCTTCACCATCTCTCGCATAGAGATCGAGAATAAGGGATACCCCGAGCTCCTCGACGCCCTGGTCATGCAAGATCACCTTCTCAAACACAGGCTAATGGGCCAGCGCCATGCTGAGGAGACAAGGGTCGTATGCTTCCTGATCGCTTCCCACGGGCCTAAAGACAAAGAAAAGCTGCCCGAAGGCTTCCCTGTCAATCTTACTCCCGAGGTTTTGGTGGGCGACGAGATCCGCCTGGAGAATATGATCACGGAACGCGGTTTGAGCGGCAGGGAGCTGATCTCAGGCAAGAGAATGGTCGCAGCTATGCTTTATCCTCAGTGGCTCGGTCCGAACGACGGGGGCCTCGGCATGCGCACGGATGAGATTATGGCAGGATGCGTAGCCGGAATATTTCCATCCCAGTATGAGCCCTTCCTGCTCACCGCCCTGGAAGCCGGAAAGGAGGGCACGCCCAATATCGTCAGCCGCTCGGCAGGCTACAGCGACGCGCTCAAGAAGGTCAAGAGACGCGTGCCCGGCATGGGTGGCGTGGTGATAGTGGATAATCTGGAGGCACAGTCCCAGGAGACAGTGCTGGACTATGCCCTGGCCCTCGACTACTTCACCTGGACATATCTGGAGGATGAAGTAAAATATCGGCTGCTCTGCGAGGAGTCCTTCTCCCTGGCCAAGCAGTTCAGTTGGACTGAGCCCGTCCTCGAATATTATAAAAATCTTGTACTTTGAGGAGGTCCAAAAAAGATGAGCATCTTGAAAATTGCCTATTTCAGCAATGAATATCCTCCACTTATTTATGGCGGCCTAGGCGTCTACGTGGATAACATCTCCCGTCAGCTTGCATCCCTCGGCCAGAAGCTCTCGGTCTTCTCCTGGGGAAATGAGACTCTGCCCAGGCATGAGCGCTCCGGTGATGTAGAAGTATTCCGGCAGATGCCCGTCCCATTGAAAGACAGTCTCGAGATCTTCTTTTCTTCCCAAACCCTGGCCTGGGGAAATGGGCTGGCGTATCTGCTCGATCTCTTCAGCTACAACCAGCAATGCGCCTCGGAGCTCTTGCTGGAGGGGCCCTTTGATCTGGTCGTGGCCCAGGACTGGCTCGCCCTGCCTGCAGGCATGGCTGCAAAGAGGAAGGGAGTTCCGATGATCTATCATGTGCATGGCCTGGAGACGGGCCGCTCTCCACGGCCCAATCCACAGCTTGTGGAGCTGGAGAGAAGGGGTGCATTGACCGCGGATATGGTCCTGACTGTATCCGAGGCCATGCTGCGGGAGCTGACACTCCTTGGGGTTCCAAAAGAGAAAATCCGGGTCTGCTACCATGGGGTGGATGCCGATTTCTTTGATCCCAAAAAGGCAGACCCAAAGCATCTGGCAGAGCTACGCAGAAATTACGGGTTTGCAGAGGATGATATCATCGTTCTCTTCATGGGCCGGCTGGAGCCGATCAAAGGAGTCCTGCAGCTCTTTTCCGCCCTGCCTGCGGTTCGCCGAGAGCATTCAAAGGTCAAGCTGCTGGTTGTGGGCAAGGGCAGCCTGGAAGCCTGGGCTCGCGAGGAGGCCGCACGCCAGGGAGGAATAAGGATCGTCACTGATTTCCTGGATGACAATGAGAAGATGCACCATTATGCTCTGGCGGATCTATGCGTATTCCCGAGCCTCTACGAGCCCTTCGGCATAGTGGCTCTGGAGGCTGCAGCCATGGGAAAGCCTTCAGTTGTGGGTGCATCCGGCACCAGCGGTCTGGCAGAGATCGTTCAGAACCCGGGCC
>CABMDX010000323.1 GCA_902385025.1 uncultured archaeon
AGGATCTGAATGTAGTCCGCGGCCTTGGCCGCCTCCTCCACACTCATGACGCGGACGCCGGCAGCCGCAGCCCTCTTGAGAGCAGCAGAGCCGTTCCTGCCGGCTGCAATGACATCCAGCCCGGAGTCCTTCAGATTCTCACCCTGCGCATGTCCCTGGCTGCCCCAGCCGATAATGGCAATGGTCTTGTCCTTCAGCACCCTCAGATCCGCATCCTTGTCATGGAATACTTTAGCCAATTTCATTCCTCCTGATTTCTTTTCTCATAGTCAAAATAATAGCGAGAAGAATTACGACTTCTCCTCGAAAAGGCTTTCCGCCTAAAAGGCATCTGGAATATTGGAGTCCTTTATGCGCCCCTCGTGATCTCTGTGGTGGATTCGCCATTAGGCGCTGGCAGAAGCCCGAGCTGCTGTGGACTTTTGCCGTTATGGACGCATAAAGATGCGCCATAGCCTTCGGGAAGGCTATAGCGAGCAAATTCTACCGGCAGGACATGGAGGAGAGCCTCAAGCCTTGATAGTCCTCGCACCCCGAGTCATCGATACCTTTCCAGTGCGGGCCAGCTCCTTTATGCCGAACTGGCGCAGCAATTGAACGAAAGCATCAACCTTCTCCTCGTCTCCCGTAACCTCAATTATCATGGATCTGGCCGAGACATCGATGATCTTCGCCCGGAAGATCTTCACGATCTGCATGATCTCGCTTCTGCTCTCCCGGTCGGCGCTCACCTTGATGAGGGCCAGCTCTCTTTCAACCGATTCCGCAGGCTCCAGCGCACTGACCCGGATGACATTGATCAACTTGCTGAGCTGCTTTATGACCTGCTCCAGAACATCCCTGTCCCCCTCCACGGTGATGGTCATGCGAGCGTAATCTGGATTGTCCGTCGCTCCCACAGAGAGGCTCTCGATGTTGAAGGATCTGCGGCTGAAGAGGCCTGCGATGCGCGTTAGAACTCCGGATTTGTTCTCCACAATCACGGCGATGGTGTGCTTCATCTAGATCCCCTCCTGCCCCAGGATCTCTTTCCTGGCATCGGCATAGATCTTCGCCAGATGGCTGATATCTGCCTCCTCGCACCATTGCAGTTCCAGGATCTCGCTCAAAGTTGCACCTGCCGGCACCATTGGTGAGACCTTCTCTGCAGGATTGACAATGAAGTCCATGACTACCGGCCGATCGGTGGACAGGGCAGTCTGAATGACCCCTTCCACCTCAGAGGGCTTTGTGGCCCGCAGTCCCACAGCACCATAGGCCTCGGCCAGCTTCACAAAATCGGGACTGGTGCGCCCGAGAATTGTTGCCGAGTACCTCTTCTCAAAGAACAGCTCCTGCCACTGCCGGACCATTCCCAGGCATCCATTGTTCAGCACCGCCACCTTCACAGGAATGTCGTTGACCACAGCCGTCGCCAGCTCCTGGCTGTTCATGAGGAAGCTGCCGTCTCCGGCGATATCGATGACATCGCACTCCGGCCTGCCCATCTTGGCCCCGATAGCTGCCGGAAAACCATAGCCCATTGTCCCCAGGCCACCGGATGAGATGAATTTCTGCGGGTCCTTATGCACGAAGAACTGCGCTGCCCACATCTGGTTCTGGCCCACTTCCGTGGTGATGATAGCGTCGGGCGCAAGCTGGCAGAGCTTCTCGATGACATATTGCGGCTTGATGAGATTCAGATCCGGTATGTAGCCCAGGGGATGATCCTTCTTCCAGGCCTCGATCTTCTCATTCCAGGCTCCGCTGGCCTTTGGCATGACCTCCTTCAAGAGCCCCTGCAGAGCGTTCTTCGCATCTCCCACCACTGGAATGTCCACACGCACATTCTTTCCAACCTCTGCCGGGTCAACATCGATATGAACCATTTTCGCCCGAGGCGCAAAGCTGGAGATCTTGCCCGTCACCCGATCGTCAAACCTGGCTCCGATAGCCAGGATCAGATCCGACTCCTGGATGGCATAGTTTGCATACTTCGTGCCGTGCATCCCCAGCATCCCAAGAGACAGAGGATGGTCCTCAGGGAAGCAGCCGATGCCCATGAGCGTGGTTGTAACCGGGGCATTGATCTTTGTCGCCAGATCATACAGCTCCTTATGGGCAGAGGCATACCTGACTCCGCCTCCCACATAGATTACCGGCCTCTCCGCCTCCATGAGCGCCTTGGCAGCTTTTTTGATCTGCATCTCATGAGCCTTGAATGAGGGATGATAGCCTGGAAGGTCCAGCTCAGGCCAGGTGAACTCGACCTCGTCCACTGTCACGTCTCTGGGCAGATCGATCAGCACCGGCCCTGGCCTTCCGGTACGGGCGATGTAGAAAGCCTCCCGGAAGACGCGGGTTATGTCTTTTGCGCTGCGCAGCAGATAATTGTGCTTGGTAATGGGCAGTGTGATGCCGGTTATGTCCGCCTCCTGAAAGGCGTCCTTTCCAATCAGCCAGGTGTTCACCTGCCCGGTGATGGCCACCATGGGCACGGAATCCATGTAGGCATTCGCGATTCCTGTGACCAGATTGGTTGCTCCAGGCCCAGAGGTAGCGATGCATACGCCCACCTTTCCTGTAGCTCTGGCATAACCGTCTGCCATGTGCGCGGCACCCTGCTCATGGCGCACAAGAATATGGCGAAGGTCCGACTGGTAAATGGCATCATAAAGAGGCAGTAGTACCCCACCGGGAAGCCCGAATACTACATCTACGCCTTCTCTTTTCAGGCTCTCCAATACCGCCTGCGCCCCGGTGATCTTCGGGCCGCTGCCCTGGCCTTTGCCAGAACTTTCACGGGTTATGCCTTGAGACATCTGGCTTTATCCTCCTCTTCCAGCCGCATCAGCCGGTTGATGCCCTCCAGCACCGCCTCGACCGATGCCATTATTATGTCAGCATCTGCTCCGCGAGCAGTTATCTTCCTATCCGCCATTGCCATCGTCACCCATACTTCCACTAGTGCATTTGTTCCGCCTGTTATGGCGTCTACATGATACTCCTCAAGACGCACATCTGCGACACCTGATATGGCCCGCCTTATGGCATTTATGGCTGCATCCACCGGCCCGACGCCGATGCCAGCTTCAAGGGTCTCCACGCCGCCCAGTTGAATCTTCACTGAGGCTGTGGGCGTCACAGTGTTGCCTGCAACCACGGTCACCTCTTGCAGCTTCACCTTTGGCTCCATCTGAATGGAGAGCACCGTGTCGGTGATGGTCTGCAGATCGGCATCCGAGACACGTTTGCCCTTATCGCCCAGCTCTTTTACGCGCGCGACTATCTGGGCCAGCTGCTCTTCAGTAACCGTCGAGCCGAACTCGCGCAGGGCCAGTTCCACTGAGGCGCGCCCGGCGTGCTTGCCCAGCACTATGCGCCTCTTCCTTCCCACTGTCTCCGGCTGCATAGGCTCATAGGTCTTTGAATCGGCCAGAAGCCCATGCACATGGATGCCCGCCTCATGAGTAAAGGCATTTTCGCCCACAATGGCCTTGTTCGGAGCCAGAGGAAGCCCGGTCATTCGCGAAACCATGCGAGATAGCTGGTAGAGATCCTGGCATTTGATGCCGGTCTTTATCCTGTAAAGGGATTCCAGGGTCATCACGACTTCTTCCAGGCTTGCATTGCCCGCTCTCTCTCCGATGCCGTTCACAGTTACGTGAGCCTGCGAGGCTCCGGCACGCAGCGCCGCAATGGTATTGGCCGTGGCCATGCCGAAGTCGTTATGGCAGTGTATGCTGATCGGCGCGCTCAATTGCGACAGCCTGCCAAAAATCTCTCCCGTCACCTCGGGAACCAACACGCCCACCGTATCGCAGAAGGCCAGCCTATCAGCACCGGCCTCGATTCCTGCCGTATAAAGGCTCACCAGATAATCCTGGTCTGCCCGGCTGGCGTCCTCCCCGGATAGCTCCACAATCAGGCCGTGATCCTTGGCATATTCAGTGATTTCAACGGCCTTTCTTATCACTGATTTTCTATCTGACTTCATCTTTGTCGTGATATGAAGATCAGATACCGGTACCACAAGATGAACAGAGTCCACATCGCACTCAAGGGCAACGTCAACATCTGATGCCACAGCCCGAACATAGCTGCAGATTTCCGCATCGAGATCTTCGGCGGCAACAGCCTTAATGGACTCGCGCTCCCCAACAGAGGTCATGGCGGACCCAGCCTCGATCACCTGCACGCCCAGGGCATCCAGCGCGCGGGCAATAGCGAGCTTCTCTTCCTTCGAGAGAGATACACCGGGCGTCTGTTCACCGTCACGTAAGGTAGTGTCTAGAAATCGAATTCTACCAAATAAAGCGATCCCACGCATTCATGCTCAATCACCTTCGGCCTCGGGGCCGATTCTGGGGTTTTGATCCTTAATGATTGATAAAGCTAACGACGGACGTGAGACTCTCATGAGATATCGTCGAATGACGTTCGAAGGGGAAACTTTAAACCGTTAGAACCAGAAGCAAGGAAAGAATGGTGGAGGCTATGGAATGACGAAGTCCAAATTATTATTTCTCTCCCTATCTATGCTCCTGGGCTGTGCAGCCCTGCTCTATGCTCTCAGTTCTGCGGCATTTGCTGGGCAGGGATGCGGCACCAACTGGATGGGTGATACTAGCGGCGATACCGATTTCTACGTGAGTAAGAATCAGAATTTAGGAACATCCGACCAGTCGACTGCGGCATCTTCGGCAAAGCCTGCATTGGCTCTGGGCTCGACTGCCACCAAGGCCAGCCAGACAGCCACAATACAGAGCCTTGAGCCGGACAAGGCCAGTTCAGAGCCAGGATCTGCTATAACCTGGACAGCTATTGCTGCTTATTCTGGAAATGGGCAACTTCTGTATGATTTCCTTCTCAAAGGCCCTGCTACAGGAGATCAGCTTAAGGATGAGACTGGCTGGACCGCAAAAAATGCCTGGACATGGAATATCACAGATGCTGATGCAGGAGAAAATCTGGTTGAAGTCAGGGTCATGAAGGCTGGCTCCGATGGATATGACGATAGCAGGACCGCAAGCTATACAGTCTCGGTTGGGCCACAAAATGGCCAAACAGCGTCTGATTCGACTATAAGCGCGTCCAGCAAGGTTTCCAATGCCGCCGCCTCTGATGTATCTTTTTCGGGTGACGATTCAACTCCACCCGCAGCCAGAACCTCAGATTCCATGAAAGACAAGCCGAGGATAGCTCCTGATGAGATAAAGCGCACGACACCCGTGACCTCCGGCCCGAACATGCAAATGCCAGATCCAACGCCCAAACCTCTCGTGAATGTCGGTACCGCGACCACAACTTCGACTACCTCCGAGATTCAGCCCACGGAGACATCAGCACCGGCTGAAGAGAGCAAAGTAATGGAAGTTGACGGCAAATGGACAGTGAAGCTGCAGATTACCGGCAGCTCCATGGACCTTGTTCTCATTCAAACGGGTGAGAGCGTCACAGGTATGGGAAGCCTCAATGATCAGAATACGAAGATACCCATCATTGCCACGGGAGACGTCACAACTGACTCACTCAGCCTCGATGTGAAGACCGTGGTAGGAGACTACGTAAACAAGATCGATAGGCGATTCAATCTCGATTTGGTAAAAGCCGATAGGGTCATATCCGGCAGATATGAGGAATACTCAGGCGCGGACTATAAAGGCGAGGGAAATGCTACTGCGAGTAGATTTGCGACTTGAGGGGCTGGAATCAGATCGCATAGGGAGGACCATTTATTGAGAATACAGTTGATGTTATTTGCGGTATTGGTCGTGGCATTGCTCTCGCATCAGGCCTTTGCAGGCTGCGGCAAGTGGGTGATTCGGGAGACCACGGACTACCTGGACGATCCGACCTTTGACGAAGCAATAAAGTCCTCCACCGGCCCAGATGCCACAGTCAATGCCGATGGCTCTCCCATCATAAAGAGCAATGCAAGCGATGCCAAACCAGAAGCTGCCCAAAATGGCCAGACAGAGGCGACTGCAAAAGCCTCTCCGGCAATTGACCTCTCTGGAAAGTGGCAATTAAGATTAGTAAAGGAGCATCAGGAACAGAAAAAAGCATTCGATCTGATACTGATCCAGTCCGGAAACAGGCTGCAAGGCTACGGAACAGTCATTGTGAATGGCCAGGATTCACCAGCTACAGCCACGGGGTCCGTATCCCAGGATGCTGTAAACCTGCAGATCGAGCTGAGAGAGCAAAAGAAGAATTACAGGATGGACCTGGCTCTCATAAACAAGGCCCTGCAGGGAAGCTATGAGCTTTACGAAGCAGATAAGCTCGCAGAAAAGGGAAATGCTACCGCAGGCAGATCCTGAAGCGGTAGACCCATTTTTTCCCATTTGCCAGTGCAGGGTCTGTCTGGTCTGAATTGCTTCTTTTCGGCCCTGCGCCGGCAATCTTCACCACAGCAGAAATCCCGCATACCTCGCAGCATATACAGCTCCCACAGCTATCACCAGCAGCCCGAAGAATCTGGTAGTCCACCATCCCAGGAATACGTACTTTTCACCGATCCTGCCGCCCACTGCCCTGGAGAAGGTGGCGATGGGGATTATGGGCACGCCATGCCCCACTCCGAAGACAAAGAGCATCAGGCCTCCGGCAAGTGGTGTGATATTCTGAGAGGCAAGCCATATCAGGACTGGCAGCACCATAGACAGGGCACAGGGAGCCCATCCAAGGGCAAAGAAGACTCCAAGGGCAAAAGCGCCAACGAAGGCAGAGTGCTTGAAAATGCCGATCGATGCCTCAACTGCCTTTTGCATCAGGCTTTTTCCCCTGATCTGAACCTCTTTTTGACCTCTCGTAGGGCGAATCCGGGATATTACTGGCTCCAGGATCTCCCCCAGGGGCTTGAAATTGCTGATACCAAGAAGTATCATGATGCCTCCTGCAATGAGGTCGAAGAGACTGGAGTCCCGCACGAAAAGCCCCACCTGGGAAATAAAGAGGCCCAGCACGAAGAAGACAGCGGCCATTCCAATAGTGAAGGCGATCCCCATCATGAAGCCCTCTTTGGAGGTGGATGTGCTCTTGCGCAGGTATTCGTCCTTCCTGCGTATCGTCAGGACATAGGAGAATACGGCAATTAGGAGGGCAATAGAGCAGGGAGCAAGAGAGGTCAGGATTCCCAGGAGGAACATGCCAAGGAGAGATACATCCTGTGTAGAGACCTCTCCTTCCAGGCCCTTCCACCTGGAATCTCTCAGATCCTGCAGCTTCTTTTCCAGGGTTTCGGCGCTCTGCACGCCATCGATCTCGCCCTCACCCACTCGATAGACGTGATAGACCCCGGCGATGATGCCATCCTTATTTAGCAGAAGAATGGTGGGATTGGAGGATCCACCCCGGACGTTCCAGTAATCGAGATATTTGCTGGCGATGCGATAGGGCTCGATATCCTCTGTCCAGGGCCAGGTGATATTGACCTTCCACCACTTCTCCGCCAGGGACTTGCCATCGAGGGAATAGGGATTTTTCCTGAGGTTGAGTGTGACTATCTGCGCTGCAGGGTCCATGGCCTTGAGGCGCATAAGCTCCTTGACCTGGCCCTTCAGGGATTTTTCGCACTCCACGCATAATGGAATTTCGATATTGGTTATATGCAGGACAACCGGAGCGCCTCGAAGCTCCTCAAGGGAGACGTTCTTTCCATCCACACCCATTGCACTGAAGTTCGGGGCGATTGCGCCTTCCTCAGCTAATGCGGGAATGATACAGGACGAAATGGCTACGATAGCAAGCGCAAAGATCAATGCATTGGCAAAAAAAGGGGACCATGCAGCGTTCACTGCTGCCTTTTGCTGCTCCATTATGGTACCACTCATCCCCAGGCAGCGGCATTTTGCTGATGATAGTATATGGAGTCCTTTATGTAATCAGTGAGGTCCTTATCGGACATAGCATCAATCACGCTGTGCCAGGCAACAAGCACTTTTCCGTCCGATCCCTTGATGAGGGTGACGAAGATGGTCGTGGGCACGTATTGCGCTCCTCCGGCGGGATTGTAGACGTCCAGGGTTTCGATGGCCTTTGTGATGCCGCCGCCCTCGCCCAGCAGATCGAAGTAATTGAGGGAGCTGCCATAGGTCTCCAGTGCCGCTTTGATGCTTGCTATCTGGGCTATGCATGGCTTGCAGTCGCTGCTGTGAACCAGAATTAGCACTGGCTTTTCCTTGAGAGCCTCCAAAACCCAGGATGGATGCGAAACCGTGGCTCCAGAATTCTCATTTATTTTCGGATAGGTAGTCCACCAGTCGCCGTCGCCAGATCCGGAAGAGTGCACGGGTGTGTAGCTGCTCCAGTCTTCGGCATGAACCGACAATGCCGATGCCGCCATGACCACCAATGCTACTAATATCAGTGAATTCCTAATTCTCTTTAGCACAAATTAACCCCCAATAGTGATTTGCATATCTCTTGCTATTCTGAATTCAAGAAAGGATAGGAGAATCTGACCAGCCTGCAGGCCGAACACCGCACCCCCTGCAGTGAGCCCGCCTCTGGTTCCTTGAATTTATGCAGCATAGAATTCATTTATTTGAAATCAGGTTGGGATGTTTCATATTTATTGTTTTTGGGCGCAAAAAAGAGTCTGGGATAAATATGAGGCGGGTAAGTGCTGCTCAGCTTAGTACACTTCGAGCCTGCGGCGTTTGCTATTTCTACAAGTATATCCTTCTTCGAATCTGCTGCCTGTATATTTTCTAGTATCAGTTCATCTTTAGCCAGCTACACAAGCACAGTATTAACCCTTGACAATGTCTTCCACTACAATATGGAAAACGCGATAATGGTAATAAATGCCATATTTGTTGAAGCTGCACTTGCCTATAGGTCCAATATGCTGCAATTCACGCAATGGAACTTTATCGAGAGCCGAAAATATGGATGAATGGAAAATGATTTAAGTCAGCCGAATCACAGACGAGATCTATAGAGCGTTGGTATAAAGATAGGTGCCTTATGATTTTGCAGCAGGAGATGAGATCGCCGAAGCGTTCAAAGGATAAGAGATCCTCTATTTTATATAATTACTATGCAGGATTTTCGCCTGAATTCGTTGAAGATGTGGTGAAGCGTCTGGAGATGAACTCTGATGCAGTGATAATGGATCCTTGGAATGGAAGTGGAACAACAACGCAAGTAGCAATGCGTATGGGATATTCAGCAATAGGCTTCGATATAAATCCTGTAATGGTAATTGTGGCAAAAGCCAGACTCCTGAATTGTACTTCAGTTGTTAGGAAAAGGGTATTAGATAATCTTGAGTCTCTAATGAAAATGGGACTTGATCTTCAGACTAATAGACTTCTTGATGATCCCCTTGAATCATGGTTAGAACCAGAAAGTGCTGAATGTTTCAGGAATATCGAGAGGTCCATTCAGCTTCTGCTGATTGGCACTAAATATGATGTTATTTATAATACTAAGAGTCTTTCGCACATATCTCATATGGCATCGTTTTTTTATCTAGCACTATTTAGAACCTTGCGTAAATTCCTTACCACATATGTTTCATCGAATCCAACATGGATAAAAATACCTTCATCCAAAAGAGCCCGCATTCATCCTTCATCCAATGAAGTATACGAGGAATTACAAAATCAAGTTTATGAAATGATTGACATCGTTAATTTCATGGGCATGGATGCTAATCGCGATAATTCGCAGATTATTCAAATTGAACGCGCTTCCTCAGAGTCCATTCCATTGCCAAATTCATCTATTGACTTGGTAGTTTCATCTCCACCATATTGCACAAGGATCGATTACGCCATTGCTACAAGCCCCGAACTCGCATTACTGGGATGTTCGATGGAGGGTGAGATCAAGAATCTTCGAGATCATATGATTGGAACCCCTACAATAATAAATGAACGTTCTGAGATTAGATCTGAGTGGGGTCAGACATGCAAATCCTTTCTGAGAGCGGTTGAAATGCATAGCTCAAAAGCCTCTAAATCGTATTATTATAAGTATCTTATTCAATATTTTGATGCAATTTATAGATCCCTTCAGGAAATCAACCGGACTCTCGTAGAATCAGGCTATTGCGTAATTGTTGTTCAGGATTCATATTATAAAGATATCCATAATGATTTACCAAAAATCTTCTGCAATATGGCAGACTCTTTTGGTTGGACAGTCCTTGATCGATTTGATTTCCACATAAATCGAACAATGGCGGGTCGCAATAATAGAATAAGGAAATATCGTAGTAGTTCGATGGCTACAGAAAGCGTTTTATTATTTAAAAAGGAGAAATAGGAAGGAAATTATATGGTTGGAAGCGAGTTAAGTGGAATAGATCTTATAATAGCGTTAGATAATAAAATTAGAGATTTGCGTACGAGTAGTTTCGATATTTCGTTCGGAGAATTGGCAAATAAATATCGAGATAATGAGCTGATAATTCAGCCAGATTTTCAGAGACTATTTAGATGGTCTGAAGCTCAGCAATCCAGATTTATCGAATCCCTGCTATTGGAATTGCCAATACCGCCATTCTTTCTTATCGAGAATGAAAATGGCATATTGGAACTGATAGATGGATTACAAAGGATCTCTTCATATCTCCGTTTCATAGGAGTACTCACAAATTGCGAAGAACCTGGATTGGTGCTAACAGAATGCGATATTATTCCAGAATTAAATGGAATAGTCTATAGGGATCTGCCAACTGCATTACAATTGAAGTTGAAAAATAGATATGTCCGGTTAGAGATTGTCAAGAGAGGAAGTGATTCAAGGCTTCGTTATTACATGTTCAAGAGACTGAATACAGGTGGATTGTCTCTAAGTGCACAAGAAATGCGCAATAGCACAATTCGCATCCTTAATGATAGATTCAATAGATTCCTCATTCACTTAAGTGGAAATGAAGATTTTCGGGTTTGTATATCCACACTAACTGAGGACAAAATATTGGAAAAATATGACCAAGAGTTAGTTTTGAGATTTTTCGCTTTCAAGAACGATAAAGACAAATTTAGGCATGATATATCAGACTTTATGACCGAATATATGGAGGCCGTCTCTGACCCTGAGAGAGATGATGTTCCATTTGAGTACGCTACGGAAGAATCTGCATTTGAAAAGACCTTCAGGATATTGAAAGAAACGCTTGGAGAATACTCTTTCTCAAGAGTAAATGAAAAGGGTAATTATGTACTAGGGTTTATCGTATATCACTATGAGGCGTTTACTCTTGGAATCCAAAGACACCTTCATGATATTGATTTACTGAATCCAGTTCAAATGGAACGAATTGCGGAAGAATTTGCAGCAATAAAAAGAGATCCAAAATTTCGCGAAATAACAACAGGAGGTGGAAGGAATACCCAAAGATATCTCGATGAACGAATTGCATTTGTTGATAAAAGAGTGGAGAAAGTCATATGAGTCCAGAAGATTTTCGGGCTCAACTCCAATATGATTTAGATTGGCGCAAGAGAGAGTTGTCCCTTCTTACCAATCAGTTGGGTCAGATACCTGAAACAGATAAAGAAATCTATTGTAAGGCATTAATAATAATGCTTTATTCTCACTTTGAGGGTTTTTGCAGGGTGGCATTTCTGACTTACCTCAAACAGATTAACGATGAAAGAATGGCTCGTTCTCAAGCAAATGAATACATCATTGCTTCGTCGCTTCTGGATATATTTCACGATATTAAATATCCAAAAAATGTCAATAAAAATTGTTGTGATATATTTAATTCCTCATCTATTGAAGCAAAATTCTCAAAATTCTTCATTTATACTGAGCTTATTCGGAATCTTGATGAGATATTACAGCAAGAAATAAATATTCCTGAAAAAATTTCGGCAAATATTATAGATACGGAATCGAATCTTTCGCCAAAGGTGATTAGCAGAATTTTGTATCGATTGGGCCTTCCCTATGATGAATTCGATAAATATAAAGGCACCATATGTAATCTATTAAGAAGAAGGAATGGTTATGCACATGGGGATAATGTAGCTGGCATAAAAGAGAACGAATATAGGAAACTTGAGAATGAAGTCTTTAGAATAATATCAGACTTGATGATGCTTCTTACAGATGCAGCAGAAAGAAAATCCTATCTCAAGAATGCGACTCCTATACCAGTCAGGCCTTCATAATGATCGATTAGAACTCGGCTCGATTATCGAAACCGTTAAGGTCTATTTGCTCCAACAAGGGTCCCATGACTTTTGCTTTCTTCCCGGCCGTCGATCTGCGGGGCGGCAAGTGCGTGCAGCTTGTGGGAGGCGTTCCCGGAACTGAGGTCGTGGCCCTGGACAACCCACTCGCAGCAGCCGAGCGCTGGGTTGCCGAAGGGACCGATCACCTGCACATCATCGACCTGGACGGAGCGATTCTCGGAAAAAGGGTGAACGCACCAATCTTGAGCCAGATAGTGAGGAAGCTCGACCTCTTTACGCAGGTGGGCGGCGGTATCCGGACTGAGGAAGATGTATTGACCATCCTCGATTTGGGCGTCGACCGGGCAATTCTAGGAACTGCGGCTCTCCAGGACCCGGAGATGGTCACAAGGCTGGCCGATCGTCACGGATCTGAGAGGATCATGGTCGCCCTGGATGTGAGACAGGGAAGCGTGACCACAGAGGGCTGGCAGAAGACCATTGGCAAGAAGGCAGTAGAGCTTGGCAGGCTCTTTGAGCAGAAGGGCGCGGGCTCGATTCTTTTCACCAACATCGATGTAGAAG
The DNA here is from genome assembly GCA_902385025.1 of uncultured archaeon. Lineage (GTDB taxonomy): Archaea > Halobacteriota > Methanosarcinia > Methanotrichales > Methanotrichaceae > Methanothrix. The sequence continues at coordinate 12,708 of CABMDX010000323.1, forward strand.
GGCAGCAGAGGGGAATTGATCTTGAGCCCACGCGCGCCCTTGTGCAGGCGGTAAAGATTCCCGTGGTGGCAGCCGGAGGAGTTACGGTCATCGAGGATGTTCTGGCCCTGAGGGATGCGGGTACCGCGGGAGCGGTGGCAGGCACAGCCATCTATACTGGAAAGCTCAGCGTTCGCAGGACTCTGGAAGCCTTGAAAGCCAGGTGAAGCGAGGGGTGAGGAAGATGAGAAAAGGAGAGGCAAACGCAGAGTTTCGGGGCTGCAAAGCCATGGCCAGGCTTGATCTTGACGGCTCTGGAAAGGCAGAGATATGCTCGGGAATGGGATTTCTGGATCACATGCTGAATGCGATGGCTTGCACAGGATGGCTGAACCTGGAGGCTAAAGCGGAAAGCGGATTTTATAAGGCTGAAGCGCTGGGCTCTGCCATCGGACAGGCTCTGGACAGGGCCCTGGCTGACCGAAGCGGAATTCGACGTTATGGCTCGGCCTCTGTTCCAATGGATGAGGCTCTCTCAGATGTGGCCCTGGACTTTTCCGGCAGGCCTTATCTGATCCTGGCCGGAGATTTTGGGGGCGAGCGGATCGGCGACTTCGAGGTGCAGCTTATGCGCCCATTCCTGGAGGCCCTCTGTGTCGGCGCAAGGCTGACGCTGCATGTCCGTTTCTATGGCGAGAACGATCACCACAAAATGGAGAGCATCTTCAAGGCACTTGGGTTTGCGATCCGCCAGGCAACGTCGCGAGAGGGATCGGGCGTGCCCAGCACCAAGGGCGTGATTTAGCAATAAATTTTTTCGATCTTTTTCAGGTCAACCCTGGCAGTCGAGTCCAGCGTGAGTGGCGTCAGAGAGATCTTCTTGTCCTGGTAGATCGTCTGCACATCCGTGCCAGCTTCATCGCAGCATATCAGGTCGCCATCGATCCAGTAATACGGCCTTCCGCGCGGGTCAAAGCGCTCCTGCACCGAGGTCTTGAAGATCTTGCGCGCAAGCCTCGTTACCACTATCTCCGTGTCCTCTGTGGCCGTGACCGGAACATTCAGATTCAGGACATCCACGCCCTCTGGCAGGCCCTGCTCCAGGACCCTGGCAGCCACGCGGGAGAGGACGGCGGTTGCCACCTCGAAGCTATGCTTCTCATCGAAATGCATATCGAACTTGTCGCCCTGGTCCACAGCCTGAATTGACGCCGCAATGGATGGAATGCCGTAGCTTGCCGCCTCAAGAGCTGCGCCGATGGTGCCGCTGGTGGTGACAGTATCGGTGCTGATGTTCTCGCCAACATTGATCCCAGAGACGACGAGATCTGGAAGCACGCCCTTCATGATGGCGAAGATGCCGATGATGACGGAATCGACAGGCGTTCCTGTAACTGCATAGGCCGAAAAGCCATTCAAATTCATCTTGGCATAGCGGAGGGGCTCAAAGACCGAAACCGATCTACCCACGCCGCTCTTCTGACCGGAGGGTGCAGCTACCACTACCTCGCCCAGAGGCCGCACGCCCCTCGCTGCGGCCTGCAGGCCTGAGGCATAAACGCCATCATCGTTTGTGACCAGAATGCGATGCATCGCTTTGCTCATTTCCTGCCAAGGGTAATAAAATATCCGCTCTCTAGTCAAATATCTCCAATAGCCTGTCCACGATCAATCCGAAGCTGGTGCCTGCATCTGTTTTGCTCTCCACAAAGGAGAGGCCGCTGTCGCCAAGCGCGCAGACCTTCGGGTCGATGGGAATGGCTCCGAGAAACGGCACATCCATCTACTCTGCCATCTTCTGGCCTCCGCCGCTGCCAAACATGTTGATGGTCTTGCCGCAATGCGGACAAGTGAGGCCGGACATGTTCTCCACCACACCCAGAACGGGCAGCTTCATGGCCTTGACCATATTCACGGCTTTACGCGAGTCGAGAAGCGAAACCTCCTGGGGAGTGGTTACTATTATCGCACCTGCCAGATCCGGGATGAGCTGCAAGACGCTGAGCGGCTCGTCGCTTGTGCCTGGAGGGAGATCGATGATCAGAAAATCCAGGTCGCCCCAGTTCACATCTTGGATGAACTGCTTGATGGCCGCCATCTTCATAGGGCCGCGCCAGACCACGGGCGAGGCCCGGCGGGAGAGGACCAGAGCCATGGAAGCGGCCTTGATGCCGTCAGACGACACTGGCTCGATTCCCTCCTCGCCCTGCGTCAGCTTCAGATCCTCGATTCCAAGGAGCTTGGGGATATCCGGGCCGGTGATGTCTGCGTCCAGAATGCCGACGCGATAACCCTTCATCTTCAGGGCCCGGGCCAGATTGACGGAGACTGTGCTCTTTCCAACGCCTCCTTTGCCGCTGGCGATGATGATCTTGTGCTTTATTCTAGCCATGCGATCAACTATGCATTCGTTTCCAGCCCCGGCACCCTGATCCTTGCAGGAGCCCTTTTGGGCGCAGGCTTCGCATTTATCGTTTTCTTCTGCCATAGGTAATCATCCACGAGGCGGTTTGCATTGCTATCGGTTATTATTATTTGTATAACGATATTTATTATTCGGATGAACTAATATATATGAATTGGTTTTGACTGCCTCTCCACCCTAGCTTATGCTATTTTCGGCTGCATGAAAATAGAGCTTCCCGCCGTGCTGTCTTCTGGAAATAATGCCGCTTTGCTCTAATATCTTGCAATATTTTATGGCATCGCTCGTACTCAGATCCAGCAGGCTGCAGGCCTCCTCCAGTGTGCAGGGACGGCTGCAGAAGAGGTCCATCAATTGGTTGCGGACCCTTGCCGGAACGCTCCAGTCCCAATCCGGGATCAGCTCGGCACCGGGAAAGATCGATAGCATCTCCTGCATCTCCTCCTCACTCAATGCAGATACGGGCTCGGCTGGAGGCCTTACAACGGTGTTGAGCTGAATTCTGTCCGGCTCGGTAGATTCTGCAGCTCTGGCGATCAAATCCGCCTCCAGATCATTGACGCCTTTCACAAG
>CABMDX010000324.1 GCA_902385025.1 uncultured archaeon
AGCGTTCCCGCATTTCGAGAAAGGGTAAGGTAGCCGAGGCCTACGTGCTCCAGAAATCCGAGGCGGGAGCGGATCTCCTTTTGGATCTGTCGGGCGATCTCGCGCTCCTTTTCCGTGAGCTTTACATCAAGCGTCTCAAAGAAAGCCATTGCTTCGCCAACTGAGAGATCGGTTACATCCACAATGGATTTCTCAGCAATCCTTACAGCCAGGACCTTCTCCTTCAGCCTCTTTCCATCGCACTTTGGGCAGGGCAGGACCCGCATGAACTTCTCCAGCTCCTCCCGGCGGTATTCGGAGTTCGTCTGGCCATAGAGCCGGATGCTTTGCGGGATTAATCCTTCCCACTGGCCGTTGTGCATCCAATAGGCATCCCCGTTCTTCATGCTCATGCTGAACTGGATGCGCTCATCCGAGCCGTACAGGAGGATGGAAAGCTGCTCCTCGGTAAGCTCTTTTATGGTTGTGAATACGTCGAAGCCAAAGTGCTTGGCAACGGCTGCCAGATGCTGGCCGCGCCAGCCATCGACTGCGTTTCTGTAGAGGGCTACTGCTCCGTCTGCAATGCATAGCTCCCTGTCAGGTATGATCAATTCCGGGTCGAACTCCATGCGGATTCCAAGGCCGTTGCAAGACTCGCAGGCTCCGAAGGGGCTATTGAAGGAGAACATGCGCGGCTGAAGTTCCTCGAAGGCCATTCCGCAGACAGGACAGGCCATCTTGGAGGAGTAGAGCTTCTCCTTTCTACCGGAATCCAGAGCTATGACGAGCCCATCAGCTCTTTGCAGAGCGTTCTCGATGGCCTCCGCCAGCCGCGAGCGGTCCTGGACAGGGTCCAGCCTGTCCATGACCACCTCGATGTTATGCTTCTTGTAGCGGTCCAGCTCAATTTCCTCGTCCGTGCGGCGAATTTCTCCATTCACCCGCACCCTGGCAAAGCCTTCGGCATTCAGATCCGCAATGAGCTGGCCGTAGGTTCCTTTCTTCTGGCGGATCACCGGCGCGAGGATAGTCACCTGCCCGCCGCTCGCGGTTTCGCTATTCTCTGAAGAAGCCTCTGCGGATTTCTTGGCCAACTGTTGGATGCTGTCTGCAATTTTCTCCGGCGACTGGGACTCGATGCGAATATTGTGGTCCGGGCAGTGGGGAATGCCGATCCTCGCAAAGAGCAGCCGCAGGTAGTCGTAGATCGCAGTTACCGTGCGGACGGTGCTGCGCGGGTTCTTGGAGGTAGTCTTCTTCTCGATGGATATGGCGGGGGAGAGCCCCTCGATGCTGTCCACATCAGGCTTATCCATCTGGCCCAGGAACTGGCGGGCGTAGGCGGAGAGAGATTCGACATAGCGGCGCTGGCCCTAGGCGTAAATGGTGTCAAAGGCCAGGGTGGATTTGCCTGAGCCGGAAACGCCTGTTATGACTATGAACCGGTCTCGGGGCAGCTCAACGGTGATGTTCTTCAGATTGTGCTCGCGGGCACCTTTGATTATGATCGACTTCATTTTGGCTTCTCTTGGTGGTATTTCTTATTAGCTTCTCTTTTTGGGTTTGTGGTCGAGGGATAAAAGTCTTAGCAGGGCTGTTCAAAAGATATAAAAATTGCTCGCGAGGATTAATTATTTTGAATACCCCGCAGCTCTGCTGCGGGGATGAGCATGAAACTAATTTAAGGTAGATATGTGCAATATGTATTAATGCTAGAATTGCGACATGCGAACCATTGCGTTTATAAGATTCGATATCATATGGTGTTGTGCATTAAATACCGGCGAAAAATGCTATTAGATCCACGCAGAATATCACAATTGAAAGAAATATTTTGTGAGATTCAGAAGAGGTACTGTTTTGAAATTGATGCGATTGGAACTGATGGCGACCACGTTCATATTTTTGTAGGAGCTGCGCCTAAATATGCGCCATCAAGGGTTATGCAAATCCTGAAGAGCATTGCAGCCAAACAGATGTTCAAAGCATTTCCAGAAATTAAGAAAGAACTTTGGGGCGGAGAATTTTGGAGCGATGGGGGATATATCGGCACAGTTGGTGAAGGTATAACTGCTGAGCTAATTCGGGACTACATTGAAAAGCAGGGAACCTCGGAAGAGAAAGAAGGATATAAACAAATGAATTTGATGGATTTCGATTAACCTGGCGGCGGCGCTTTTCATGCCCCGCAGCTCTGCTGCGGGGTGCGCCGACGCATTTTTGACTTTCATCGGCATACTGCGGAGGGCATTTTCGGTATATTTTGTCGATGGTTCTGATAAATGGGTATCTCCTGCCTAAAGCGCAAAAATCTGATTGCTCAATATCAACCTCTAGAAAAGCATTGGATCCGTCGCCAACACTTCAGCCTTGCTCTTTGAGAAGAACATCGATTCTTTGTTTTCGAGTTTCTAGCTCATTTAGGTCCTTCCCAGAGTTGACAAAAAGTTGCATTGGTCATTCGATAAGGATATCAGCAAAATCAGTCCTTTTTCTCTCTCATCCCCGCCAGACTGCTCGCCAGCATCACCGGTCCGTCAAAGCCTGCTCTCGACCTGCTGGAGTCTATGAAAATCTTGTCCATCATCACTGGCGCGCCATAGGACTGAGCCCCGCATAATAGCAGCAGTGTCCTGAAGATCAGATTTCCTGAAACGCCCTCCGGGGCGATGATTATATCGTCTCCCCTGCAGCTCTCGATCAGTATTCCTTTGTGCTTCGCCTCCAGGCCCGCCTCCCTTGCTCGGGCGGCGATCAGCTCTCCTTCGGCAAGGCTGCAATCCACGCGCTCACATCTCCCCAGATCCTCCATCCTTCCGCCCGAAAGAACGGCCGCTCGGGACGCAACGCCCAGTCGCTGCAGAAACTTGGCCCCTTCCACTGCCAGGCTCAGCCGGTCGGATATGGTCTCTCCCTCGTCGATTCCAACCGGCCCGAGCAGGAATGCCCATCCGTCCAGCTCCAGAAGGGCCAGACGCTTCACGCGGATTCCGAACTGATCGGCCAAAGCCCGCATGCTCCTGCCTGCGGGCAGATTTCCTCGCACCGCTCCGTCGATCGAGCCCTTGGCCAGGAGCCTGGCCAGCTCCTTCCATGGTTCATCTGTGGGCACGCATTCGAATGGGCAGTCGCAGCCGGAGACGCCGACGAGCACCAGCTCGGCATACTCGGCTGCCGACTGCAGGGAGGATATTAACTGCTCGTCCGCCTTCCAAATGCCGATGCCGATGCGGGCATGGCTCTTTCTGGCCTTCTCTTGCAGGGCTTTTGTGAATTGGGCATCCATGCTATCACGACCATGCCTTCAGTGAATTCCGGTTACGCATTCCCTTTCCAGGTCGAAGAGAACCGTCTCTTCCGCACCCTTTCGCATGACCAGCTTCTTCTCAGCCGTGACGCCTCCAATGACCGCTGCGGTCAGGCCGCGCTTCTGGAATATCTGCAGGACGGCTCCTGCATTCTCTGGCCTTGTAGTGACGACAAATCCCATTCCGGGGTACATCTTCAGCCAGCTTGCGAGATCCAGGCCCGGGGGAACGGGAATTTTGTCCACATCCACCACTGCGCCCGCATTGCTCGTCTCCAGGAGCATGCCAAGAGTGCCGAGCAGTACGGGATTGCTTATGTCTTTGCCAGCCTTCACGAGGCCCGCCTCTCCAAGCTCCTGCATGGATCCCAGTTGCGTTAGCAGGGTCTTGCGGTCCTTGAAGCTCGTGCTGTCGAAGTTGATGGAGAACCGAGGGTGTGCCCGGCCATCCATGTCTGCAGCAGCCACCACCACCTCCCCGGGCCTGGCAGTGCTGCTCAGGATAACAGCATTCTTCTTCGCCTTGCCGATAATAGCAACATCCAGGGCGCTGTAGGGCGTGTCGGGATGAAGGTGGCCGCCGATGATGGGCACATTGAACTTTTCAATTCCCGCTTTCATGCCCTGCAAGACCCTTTTCGCAATCTCCTGATCATTTATTGAGAGGACGTCGACCATTGCTACCGGCCATCCGCCCATCGCGGCTATGTCATGCACATTCACCAGAACCGAGCAATAGCCCGACCACTCCGGATCGACCTCCATAAGCTTCGACCATATACCATCTGCGGCAAAGAGCATGACCTCCTCGCCGTCGTCTATGACTGCTGCATCTTCACCAAAGGAGGCAATGATGCGCTCGGACTCGATGGGGAAGAACTGCATGAGGTCGCCGATCTGCTTTTTGCGAGTGATTCCTACGAATCCTCGCAGCTCGCCTGCCAGAGACTCCAGATTCATCGAGCGAGGGTTTTCGCGCTTTAATCAAAAATAGATGACGCCAAAGAGATGGCGCAAAGTTCTTAACCGGCGACACCACCAAAGAAAGCATACTCATCTCAGCGGCTCAATCGCTATTGAGAAATTAGGTTCCTGTGGAAAAATGCCCTTATAAATTTTCGAAAGTTTTTATAGATATCGAAATCTCGTCAATTAATAAATAATAATAATAAGTAAATCTTCTTGCTCTGCATTTAAACGAGATGTAATGGCGTATTTATTCACTCGAAGAAAGGGGGTTGAGCACAAATATATCGGCTAAAGTTGGTGAGAATTAGAATCATGCGCCACAATCATCACCGACCTTATTGCATCCCTGTCATGTCGAAACCTGGATTCTTATACAAGAATAATTGCGTTCAAGATTTTTTCGAACTCAATATTTCTATACCATTGCACCCAATTTTTCTTAAATAAGTTTAAATACTAATACTGGGATTGCCAAACCCCTCATGGAGAAGAGATGGTGTGATGAATTATTTATCCATCTATTCTCCGCGAGGGAAAATATGAGATCAATTCCAGGCACGACGTCGAGAGATCCGATCAAGTTCTCCAAATCGCCGTGGCCTAAGGCGGCAAAGGCTTCCAGGGAAAGAATAAGCGAAGCTGATGTCATGGTTTTAACAGGAATATATTCATCAGACGCAAGCAATTTTGTGCCGGGCCAGCGTACCCGCTAGATTCGGAATTCTATTGCAGCTTGGAGCAGATGTTTCTTGCTCTGCCTGGCAAGCTGCGATGGTGACCTTATAACAATTTATCCTCAGACGACAATATCTATTTGAGGTGGCATAATGCTATTCGAATTTGCATATGTAGCCTTGCTGCTAGCGGCCATCTGGATTCTGGCAGCACCGACTGGAAAGTATATTGCAAAGGTATTTCGCGGAGAGTGGACGGTGCTCACGCCACTCTTGCGTCCGCTTGAGCAGTTGCTTTACAAAATGACAGGCATAGATGAGACAAGAGAGATGTCCTGGAAGAGCTACGCATCAGCACTTCTAATATTCAATGCCCTGGGATTTGCGGCAGTCTTCATACTTCAAGAATTGCAGGGTTTCTTGCCCCTCAATCCCCAGGGGCTCGGGCCGGTTAGATGGGACACGGCCCTCAACGCAGCCGTCTCTTTCACCACTAACACCAACTGGCAGTCCTACAGCGGCGAGCAGACCATGAGCGTACGAACACAGATGATGCGCCTGACTGTACAAAAATTTCTGTCTGAAGCAGTGGG
>CABMDX010000325.1 GCA_902385025.1 uncultured archaeon
TCCCGCCTTTGATGTAACTCCTCACCAGTGCATCGACCTGATCTGCACCGAGGCAGGCGCCATACCTCCAGAGATGAGCTATCTGATAATACGAGAGCGTCTGGGCTGGGAGATAGAAGATGAAGGATAAATGAAGGCAATGAAAAATTTTTCATCACGGCCCGCAGAGGGCGGGATGATTGAAGACGCTGTTGATAATGATCTTCTTTTGAGCGGAGAAGCGCTCATTGGTATTGCTCCAACCGCCCAGCTCTGCCGGATCCGGGAACTCGGCCTTATAAGATCTTTGCGGGTATTCGTCAATAGTTTCGGACTCTGAAGAGTTGGCCGGGCAATTGAGCTCCCGTATTTTGAGCTCCGTTGGAAATCCCTGTGCCTTTGCAGCCTCCTGGTCAAGCCTTTTGCAATCTCCAAGGGCATTGCAAACGAGCAGATGATCCAGACCCCATGTGCCTTCCTCGCTGCCCCTGGGAACGGTCGCCTCCGCACTGCAATTGCCATCCTTTTCCCGGCCCGATACGGGGTCGGTTGAGTTTATTTGAGCCTTTACCGATTGATTTTTTGAGGGGCTGATGAAAACCGTCTCAAAAGCGGTTATGGGATTATCATCAGCAATATGAATGGCAAGTTTAATGCTTTCTGCAGAGGCGTCTGTAGCCACCTCTTTGGGAGAGAAATCAAAGCTCAAAATCCGCAGCGATGCGGTGGCATTGCTCGATTGCTGTCCTCCGGCATTCGGCAAGAGAATTGCCGCCAAAAGCATGCTTCCAAGCAGCAGGCCCAAGATCATCGCAGACTTTCTTTTCATTTATCGGACTGTTATGAATAGTAGTATGAATATGTTTTGGATGATTTATTTGATCTTTTCTATAATTTATAGTGGAAATGTACACGCATCACAATATTGTGGATTTTCAGCAATATTGTTTAAAATTAATTACTAATTTATATATTTTAACAGAATGCTTGAATAATGATAGCAATACCTCTGAACATCCAAAATAAGCCATACCCTTGACAGCTCCATAGGAAAATAGAAAGAGAGAGCGAAAGAAATCTGTGTCATTCCTTGGACAGATGCGGGAATCTCTAGCTCCACCTCTTTCGCGACATTGCCAGGAGAGCAAGGACTGCGAGTGCGAATCCTGGAGATGGAGACCCCTGAGGTCCGGATGCGTTCATTTCCTGTGGATTTGCTTCCTGAGAGGAAGAGACTATGGGGCCTGTGGCCTTCTCATGCTTTGTCCCCACAATCTCAACATAGCCGGTCTTCTTGCCTGAGGGCGCGCTCTTGGCGGCAACATCCACCACGAAGGAGTAATTGCCGGGCTGCATATCTCCAGCCTTAACGCTGCAATTGTATTTCGTGACGCCTGCCGGGAAGACATATTTGATCGGTTTGTCGCATTTTACATCAATTCCCTCGCTCTCATTTTTGAAGACAAGATTGACATAAGCTCCACTGCTGCCGAGGCCCTTTACCAGAATCGTGAAGTTTGCATCGCTATTCGGCGGCATGCTTATGGGCGAGATATCTATTACCCTGAACCAGTAGGATCCGCTGGCCTGGCCTGCGATCAGCACCAGGAGCATAAACAGCAGAATTGGAAAGAGCTTCTTCATGAGTTATTATTTCTGCGGGATACGATAAAGACATTTCGGAATCCTGGAATTGGGGGGGAGATTTTATTCACTCCACCGTTGAAATGAAAAAAGGAGAGAAAAATTTCATTCATCTCTCTTTTCAAACGGTCAAATACTGCGGCCCGTTCCATCTGAAATCCGGCCCCGAGTCCCGCCAGAAGAAGGCCAGGCGTCCTCCAACCTGAGCCGCCAGCTCCAGATGGCCCGGCACTCCAAAGTTGCTCTGTATCAGAGATACGCCCTCCACCGCACCCATGTTCATGCCGAACATGAAGGGTCCATACCAGTGCAGGTGCTCATCGTCGTTATCGCGCCAGAAGTACGCGAGATCGCCAGAGGCCAGGGGCGTCACGAGCTCGAAATTGCCTCTATTGCCAAAGCAGCTCTGGATCATCGATGGTGTCCCGGAAACGCCGACTGCAAAGAATTCCGGTCCGTGCCACCTCATCTCCTGGCCCGGCTCAATCCAAAAGAAGGCCAGGCGGTCTCCAGAGCGCGCCACGAACTCCAGGTTTCCGCTCTCTCCGAAGTTGCTCTGCACCATTGTAACGGCATCAAATATTCCTGCATCAGTGGCAAAGTCAATGGGACCGCACCAGGGAAGGCCTGCGTCATCGTTATCCCGCCAGAAGTAGGAGAAGCCACCCCTCACAAGCGGCACTACCAGATCAAAGTTGCCCCTGCATCCCAGATTGCTCCAGATCATAGCAGGATTTCCGGAATAGAGGGGAACAAGAGAGCTTTTTGAGATCTGATTTGGCCCAAACCAGGACAGATCGGCTCCAGAATTCTGCCAGAAATGGACCAATCGATGGCCACCGAAGTCGACAGCAACTGCTTCCAGATTTCCATTCTCCCCAAAGTCGCCCTGAATGAGGGAGACGCCATCAAACCTGCCATTATCGACTCCAAATTTTGTCGGGCCATGCCAGGCGAGCTTTTCATCATCGTTGTCGCGCCGATAGTGAGCCAGGCCACCGCTAGCAAGGGGGACGACCAGCTCGAAGTCTCCTGCATTTCCAAAGCAGCTTTGCAAGAGAGATGGCTTTCCCAGGATTGGCCCCTGATGGGCCATATCCTTTGCGTCTTTTTTCTCCTGAGAATTGCTTTTGCTTTTTCTCGCACTTCTTGCCGTATCGCTCGCCTTATTGGCTCTGCTTTTATCGGCTTTTGCCAGAAGAGTCGACCCTTTTTTCGTTCTGGATTGCTTTCGAACTTTTTCCTGCATTTAGAAGCGCCCCACATCAGGGTTTACTGGTTTAAAACGGCGTTATCGCTTTGTTGAATATAAACATGCTTTAATACTATTTGAAGATTAGCACACAGCATATTTTCAATGTCTCTCCCAAGGGGCAGAGGGAAAAATGCCTGCAATGCCCCGGCAAAAAAGGACTGATTTTTCGCGTTTGATGCCTATTTTTCCATCAGTTCATTCAATATCTTCATGGACTTGGTAAACGGAGGCATCCCAGATGTCAAGAGCACAACCCTCAGCACATCAACGATCTCGTCCTTGGAGACGCCGAATTCCTTAATGGCACTCATCATCTGCTTTCTTATCGCCCTATCATCGGACGCAGAGGCATTTATTCCCAGGGCGATGAGCTTCTGGGTCTTGTAATCAATGACCTTTCCAGTGTATGCGGCCTCGTTTAGGCCTACTATGGCTTTGTAAAGATCAGGATAGTCTTTCTTTACCATGGCCATTCCTTCACCGAAGAAGATTTCCTCTTTCATAACATATCTCCTATACTGGAATATTGCTCTGAAGAGTTATAGATTTCTCTTTGATCTTCTCGAAAAAAGGCAGAAATCAGGTGGTGCAGGTGCTCGCTTTTTTCAGGCCATGATCCCTGAGCGAGGCATCCTGCAGCCTGCATTTGTGAATCTGTATGCCGTGCGCCTCAATACTTCGCTGCTCCTCTTGCCGGTATGTCCTCAGTCGGCTTATCAACTGATCAAAATCCACCTTATGGCCGTCAAATTCCGGGCCATCCACGCAGGCAAACCTGACAGCGCCGTCCACCACTACCCGGCAGCTTCCGCACATGCCTGTGCCGTCGATCATTATCGGATTCAAGCTGACCAGTGTTTTGATGGCCAGGGCACGGGTTATGCTACAGATCCCCTTCATCATGGGCACTGGACCGATAGCAATGACCATTCCGATCTTCTCTGTTTCCATGAGCTCATCGAGCAGCTCCGTCACCAACCCCTGGCGTCCATAGGATCCGTCATCTGTGCATACGAGCAATTCGTCTGAGACCATTCTCATCTCGTTCTCAAGAATCAACAGATCTCTGGTTCGAGCCCCAATGATGCAGATCACTTTGCTCCCCAGCTCTTTTAGCTTTCTTGCCATTGGAAAGAGGACAGCAATTCCAGTTCCGCCGCCTATGCAGACCGCCGTGCCCACATTTTCGAGGTGTGTGGGCTGCCCCAGTGGGCCGACTACATTCTGGTAAGAGTCGCCCTCTGCAAGGTCCCTAAATAGGGCTGTGGATCTGCCAGCCACAGAATAGATCACTGTAATTGTCCCTTTAACGGGATCGAAATCTGCCATAGTGAGAGGAATGCGCTCACCAGTCTCATCTGCTCTCATGATCACAAATTGCCCGGGCTGAGCCTTTCTGGCAATGCCTGGAGCCGACACTTCATTGAGGATTATGGCGCCATCCGCCATCTCTTTTCGTTTGACTATCTCAAACATTTTCAGGCCTCATGCATTTCTTCCAGTCCGTAGAGCGAGCCATAGGCATCTTTTCCTGGCATCTCTCCCAAACATTCCTTCCTATTCGGGGATATGCAGCGATCCCTGGCATATCTGCTATTTGATTCCGAGATACTTTTAGCTATTTGAGATAAATGAAGAGGAAATATGCAGCGAACTTAATCTTTCTCAAAATAATATAATGAATAATAGCGCAAAAAAGCCTTCAACGAACAGCACAGAGCCTCGTTTTTGGGATAAAGGCGGCACGGGCGGCCCGGCCGTCTTTTGAGGCAGTTTCTATTAGTAAGTTCAATTAAGCATATATGTTAACTCACCTCCAAAAAGTAAACACATCTCGATACTATATTTAGCCATTTGAGATATATGCTGAGGCTATATGGCCACGAGCCTAAACATTCTCAATTGGTATGATGATTCAACAGTATCGGGACACTTGAATTGGGAAAATAAAAGCGCACTCTCAGATGCAATGCCTCTCCAGCTTCCGCCTGCCGACTTTTTCTATTGTGTCGATCCTTACCCCGTCCCAGGATTCCAAAAAGCCCATCTCTTCTGCTATCTTGAAGAGGCCCAATCCTTCCGGTGTCCTGATGATAACGCTGCTCATGCCAGGCGCGCTTCCGACTCCGCCTACAGAGATATCAGACTGTCTAGCAGTGAAATCCGTACAGGCCTTGCATCCTGGTCGGACATAACCTGCCAGCTCAGAAAGAGGAATCACTCTCACACTTCGGTCTCGAAGGGTAACGGTCATCTGGCCCTCGCCTGCACTGATTTTGTCTATACGCCAGGATGGTGCATCCATGCGCCTGCAAATCTCAGAGATCAGAGAATCTTCAAAAGCCTCAAAGCAGA
>CABMDX010000326.1 GCA_902385025.1 uncultured archaeon
ATTTCTGTCTAAAAGAAGCAGCGGTTGATCGATTTAAGTTAGCGCAAAAAACAGCAAGGGTTCACTTCATCCCCGACCTGAAGGTCGGGGTATTCGTGACCCTCTGCGCTCCCATTGTAATAAAATCTGTTAACGTCATTTCTAATCAAGCTGCAGCTTCAGGTATTGCGATATGGCCTCTGTTACCTGACGGGTATTGCAGCTTCCGCCAAGGTCCGGCGTCTTCTTGCCTTCCTCCAGTGCCTTTTGCACAGCGGCCTCGATCCTTTTGGCAACTTCTGCATTACCCAGCCACTTCATCATCATGGCTGCGCTGCGAATCGCACCAATTGGGTTTGCAATGTCCCTGCCGGCAATGTCTGGCGCACTGCCGTGGATGGGCTCGAAGAGGGCATAAGACTGACCTATGTTGGCGCTGGCACATAGGCCCAGGCTGCCAATAACACCCGCTGCCTCATCACTCAGGATGTCGCCAAAAAGGTTTGTGGTGACCAGCACATCAAACCTCTTCGGATTTATCACCAGATTATAGGCAGCCGCGTCTACGAGCATGTCATCATAGGCTACGAGACGCCTCCTGGCCACATCCTGGCAGGTCTTGAGAAAGAGCCTGTCACTATGCAGTATATTGGACTTGTGAACAATGGTCAGATTCCGTCTCTCTCCAACCAGATCACAGGCCTTTTCTGCAATCCTCTGCGAACCGCGACGGGTTATCACCCTCAATGTGCGCGACTCTTCCGCCCCTACCTCTTCCAGCCCTGAGTACAGGCCTTCAGTATTCTCCCGCACTATAATGAAATCCAGATCCTTTGAGCGAAAAGGCCGGATGTTGGCATAGAGATCCAGCTCTCTCCTGAGCCTCAGGAGCACGCTCCTATAATTCGGATCAGGCGGCGTAGTGATGGCTCCAAAAAGGATGCAATCGCACTTCTTGAGGGTCCGCAGATCTTCCTCGGCCATGACCTCGCCGGTCCTCTTCCAGCGAGACAGACCTATTTCCAGAGGGATCTGCTCAAATCGAGCTCCTGCTGCCTCTAATACAGCCAGAGCGCTCTTTATTACTTCAGGGCCTATGCCGTCGCCCGGCACAATAGCTACTTTCTTAGATCCTGTACTAGACACCTCACCGCCTCCGCTATCGTCCATGGTCCGTCTCCCCAGTGAACCGCCATTCCCGGCTGGCCGCATTTGCTGGCCTTCCCTCTTCGCTCGGAGCGACAGCAACGGGTGATGAAGGGGCCTCTGGGCTGCAAAGCGGGCTCATGGCTATTCAGGGGACATACATTTACAAATTCGAAGCTCTTATCGCGATTTGCTGCACTGAAGATCTCCCGCGAGATCTCGCAGCCTACAATTCGGGGATTGTCATGGGTCACGCGGTCTGTGTCCAGGGAACGCCCGAGGCCCGAGGCCCTGCAAGGGTAATAGACCTGATTTCCCTCGAACTTGCAGAGGTCCAGGATGCGCGGCTGGAAGCGAATCGTCAGATCGCCCAGGACTCCGCATCCCTCCAGGCCGTTCAGGACATGGATCAGCCAGGGCGGATCAGGCGGCGAGATATCAAGTACTTCTATCGTCAGAATTCGACCAGGGTCTGGATCCTTGACGAAGGTGATGTGCTCATCCGGTCCCTGAAAGACTACTGTATTTGCTTTTTCCATGCGGCAGATCCCTGCTGCGAGCTCTATCAAATGGGCGCGTCTGCGAGTGTCCACCCTGTCCGGATAAAATACAATCTCCTTTCCGCTGGCGATCAGCTCGAGAGCCTCCACATCTCGCATAAAGCCCGTGCCGCGGCTCGACACAGCGTAGAGCCTGGGACCCGTGCGACTGATAAGGTACCGGGTTGAGAAATAAACAGGCTCTCCCCGCCGCTCCTCGTCCTTTATGCCCACGAATTTGTAGTCTTCCGGAAAGATCATGCCAATCCTTTCTGTTTTCTTCGGTGAGGGACAAGTCCGCCGTCCTGCAGTATCGCCATCAGGAAGTCAGGCAACCTTGTTCCCTGATAGACCTTTTCACCTATGCGGACGGTTCCCGCTGCAAGGTCCACCTCCACCACCTCGCCCTCTCGTACAACCGGCTCTGCTTCCATAAGGGGGAGGCCGACATTGATGGCATTGCGGTAGAATATGCGGGCAAAGGATCTGGCCACCACCACAGCCACGCCTGCCTCCAACAAAGCTCGTGGGGCCTGCTCTCGCGAGGAGCCGCTTCCGAAGTTCTTGCCGGCCACGATCAGGTCGCCCTTTTTGACCTTAATGGCAAAATCGGGGTCCAGCCCTTCCATAACATGTGCTGCCCATAGGGCCGCATCTTTAGTGCGCAGGTACTTGCCGGGGATGATGACATCTGTATCCACATCGTCGCCGAATATCCATGCCTTGCCCCTGATCATAATGAATCCTAACCTCCATCGGTATTTGGTTTTTCCGCTGCAAAAGATATTATATTCCCTGGGCAAATTGATGTAACCAATTGGAGGTGATGCGGCTGCTCGAGATAGTTGATCTGTCGGTCAGCATCGGAAACAAGCAAGTTCTCAAGAATTTCAACCTCAATATAGGTCGGGGCGAGACTCATGCCCTCTTTGGGCCTAACGGTACTGGAAAGACCACGCTCTTGAATGTCATCGCCGGAATTCCCAGGTATACCGTAGAAGGAGGAAGCATCATTTTCAAGGGGAAGGATATCACCCACATGTCCATGGATGAGAGAGCGCGCCTGGGGATAGGGATGGCCTTCCAGAGGCCGCCAGCGCTTCGCGGCCTGAAGCTTCGCGATCTCATCAAGATAATCAACCCTGCAGCAGATGCGGCGGCAATTCTGAGGAAGATGGACTTTGAGACATTCGGTGACCGTGATGTCAATCGGGGCTTTTCCGGAGGCGAGGTAAAGCGCTCCGAGATGGTTCAGCTCCTGGCCCAGCAGCCCGATTTCGTCATGCTGGATGAACCAGATTCGGGTGTGGATCTGGAGAATATCAAGCTCATTGGCGAGGCCATAAACAGCCTGACCCAGAAGGATCAGAGACCTAGCCTCAGAACGAAGTCCGGCGTCATCATAACACACTTCGGCCACATCCTGGAATATATGAAAGCCGACCGGGCTCATGTCATGCTCAACGGAAGCATAGTCTGCAGCGGAAATCCGGGCGAGATCCTGGAGCAGATCAAGAGAAGCGGATACGAAGGATCCGTGGGGTGCCAATGTCCAGTATAGAAGAAAAAGCCCTCAAGGCACCGGTTAAGAAAGCGCAATACGGCACAGATGTGAACCTGGAGAACTACGAGTCGGAGGCAAAACCCCAGGGCCATCTGGAGAATGCCGAGGATCTGCCAATTGTTGTCAAGAAGGCTGCGCTGGATGTGGGTGTGAAGCTGGACTCTGAAGCATCTGGCGCCTATGTGCAGATGGACCAGACCGCGGTGATCGCAAAGTCGCTTTACGAGGGCGTGGAGATCATGGATATAGCTTCCGCCCTAAAGAAGTACGATTATCTGCAGGATTACTGGTGGAAGCTGGTGGCACCGGATGCGGATAAATATACGGCCGATGTGGCCAATTCAGAGCCCGCGGGCTACTTCATCCGCGCCAAGAAGGGCATGAAGACCGTCTTTCCGGTCAAGAGTTGCCTGTATCTCGGATCGAGCAACCTCAACCAGCGTGTGCACAATATAGTCATCGCCGAGGAAGGCTCGGAGCTGCATGTCATCACCGGATGCACGACTCCGGAACATGTGCAAAGGGGCCTGCATATCGGCGTTTCGGAGTTCTTCATACAGAAGGACGCCCGCGTGAGCTTCACAATGGTGCATAGCTGGGGCAAAGAGGTCGAGGTGCGGCCAAGAACCGGAATTACCATTGCAGAAGGTGGGTCACTCTCAAATAATTATATTCTGCTGAGGCCCGTGAAAACCCTCCAGACATTCCCAACCGCGACCCTGGCCGGTCGAGGAGCTGTGGCCAGCTTCAATACAGTGATTTACTCCACCATGGGCAATATCGACGTGGGAAGCAATGTCAATCTCAATGCGCCGGAAACCAGCGCAGAGTCCATCTCCCGCGTGGTTTCCGTAGGCGGAGAGGTCATAGCCCGCGGACGAATGACCGGGCGGGTACCCGGCGCGCGTGCTCATCTGGAATGCGTGGGCCTGTTGCTTTCAGATAAGGGCAGGATTTACTCCATACCGGAGCTGGACGGCCAGAGCCGGGATCTGGATATGTCCCACGAGGCTGCAGTCGGCCGCATATCCGAGGAGGAGCTGGAGTATCTCATGGCCCGCGGTCTGACATCCGAGGAGGCAACAAGCGTCATCGTCAGGGGCTTTTTGGATGTGGAGATCAAGGGGCTTCCGGATGATCTGAGGCAGGAGATCAAGAACATCACCCAAAGAGAGGATCTGAAGGGGGCACAGTGAGGTCTCACAAGTTCTGTCTTTTTTGCCATTAGGAAGGAAGCAGAAAAGCACGCGAGGGCGGAGAACCACCTTTTTTTATGCACCTTAATATCGCTGCAAAGATTTTGCGGGAGGCCCTCTCCGAATGGCAGAAGGACGACGCTTCGCTGCTAGCTGCAGCTCTGGCCTACTATGGGCTTTTCTCTTTCGTGCCGCTTTGCATAATAATACTGATACTCATAAATTCGCTATCCCAATTTGGATTTCTCGATGCTCAAATCGCTGCCCAGTCCCAGAATCTCGTAGGCACACAGATGCCGAAGGCAGCAGGCGAGATGCTTTCGCAAGCTGGAGACATGGCGGCATCATTTCGCACTACTCTGCTCAGCGTCGGGCTGCTGCTATTGGGCGCTGCCGGGCTCTTCGTGCATACCAAGAGAGCCTTTCACATCATCTGGCAGCTTCCCGACAGCGAAATCCCGGCTTTGGAGACAGTCATATCTTATTTGCGCTCTTATTTGCTCATAGGCCTCGTAGCCTTTCTGCTTCTGGTAACCTCTGTATTCACTGCCCTTCTCCTGCCCGCAGGAAAGCAGATAGAGGATATTCTGCCGCTTCACATGCAGTTGCTGAGCCAGATCTCGTTTCTCGGATCGTTCTCATTTGTAGCGCTTCTCTTTGCAGCCACCTACAAGACTCTTGGAGATGTAAAGCTGGCCTGGCGGGATGTACTGCCGGGCTCGGCTCTGGCGGCTCTCTTATTTGCAATTGGAAACTACTGCATCGAGATCTATGTGGGAATAGTGGATGTGGGCTCAGCCTATGGAGCGGCGGGCTCGCTTGTGGTCTTCCTCTTCTGGATCTATTATTCGGCGCAGATCTTCCTTTTCGGGGCGGAAGTGATCAAAGTGCAAAAGAGGTTCTCGAGGGAGGAAGAAGAGGATACGGGATGATGCCAGATTTTTAGGAAAAAAAAGGTACCGGGCAGAGACTCTCGTTAGCGCCTCATGCCGCCCATGCATCTCATTCCGGATGGCCTCAATGCGACTATGTCATAATCCCCTCTGCCGGAGTTGATCTTGATCAAGGCATCATACTCGCCGCTGTAGCTGCCGTCCGTCATGGTCAGTTTGCCCTTTCCAACGACGATGTTCTCATGGCTTGAGATGGCCAGGGAGATGTGTCCCACGACCTTCGAAGCATTGCTATCATTCTTGGATGTTATAGGGCCTGCGACAATGGCATCTATGGTGGAATTGTCATCGCCTGTGGTCTTGGACTTGATGTCGGAGAGCCGGAAGAGGTCATTTCCAATCACCAGGCTCCCATTATAGGGTGCTGCATCCATCTCGGAATAAATCTCGGATTTCATATCGGATTTGATTTGCGCCAGGGTCTTGTTGTCGGAGACAAGGCTGTTGATCTTCGCAATATCGAACTCGACCGCGCCCACGATGTTCATCTTAATGAAGTGATACTGGCTATCGCTTATGGCAAAGCCGCTGCCAGTGGAATGAACCGGCATGACCAGTGTCTCGGACGCTTTGAGGGAGTCATTATCCGGGAGACCGCCCGTCGCAAGCTTGCATCCAATGGCGGATGTGTTATTCAGGCTGCAATATGGTGCTGAAAGCGCTGGCATGACCATGAGGCATAGAGCCACGGAGGCCACCAGCATAACGGACTTGATTTGAGATTTCATGATTGGCTTATCTCCTTTTATCTTTGAATAAAATGGCAGGCGCTTTCTGCCTGCACCTGCCGGTCATCATTACGACATTTGACGTATTAAGTCATTATGCCTATATAAAGCTTATCGGATCCTGCCGGAAGGGACAATAATAATATCTAAAAAATAATTTGTAAAGAATCAATCTTCCTTGTTTTCCCAGTCCTCTCGTATGGCCCTGGCCATCTCTGGATCAGCCTCCACGATCAGGGCCCCGACATAGTCGCATCTCTTGCAGTGATACATCTTTCCGGTGTAGCCTCCTGCCTCAAGGTAGAGATCGGTACTGCCGCAAACCGGACAGACCTCAACGATCATTTCGCTCTTCATAGTAGTCTCTTGAGTCGCAGTCGAGTTCAACTTTTTGCATTCATCAGAAGAGCTTCATCAGCTCCTCGGCGATTATCCGATATCCTGCCTCGTTGGGATGGTCCAGCCCTGGCAGTATCAGGCTCCCAAGAGGCGTTCCTTCTCGCACTTTTTCCATCCAGGCAAAATAGACATCCACAAAGCCCACATTCATCTGCGTTGCCACTCTTCTTACCGCCTGATAATAATCCAAAACCAGTCTGTCATAAGGCGGAGTCTCCAATGGTTGAGATGACATCAGCAATATCTCTGAGCCGGGACCGGCCCGGATGCGGCGCACCATATCGACGAAGTTCATCTCGAACTCCTCCAGACCCAGGCCCAGTACACTGTCATTGATGCCGAAGTTGATGGTGACCAGATCAGGCTCGTAGGAGAGGACAGCCCAGTCCAGCCTGGACTGGCCGTCCATGGTCGTATCTCCCGAGATGCCGGCGTTGATCATCTCAACTCTTGCCTCCGGATACTTTAACGCCAGCGCCTCTTTCCAAAAATATGGAAAGCCGCGCCGCACTGCATAGCCAGCAGTGATGGAGTCGCCAAAGGCCACGATGGTCACATTGCAGCCGCTTTCGAGGTCCCGACGGGTCTTTTCCGTGAATTTCCTCTGCTCTTTTTGCATGCCGGTCGTTTTTCCCTGTAATCTATTGGAGCTTTACCGCCCTTATCGCGGATTTCATATCGCGGACCAATTGCTCCAACCGCTCGATCTCGCCTCTGGCGATGAGGTCCACGCAGACGGAGCCGACTATGGCTGCATCCGCCCCCGCGCGAACCACTTCCGCAGCCTGGGCTGGTGTGGAGATGCCAAAGCCCACCGCCTTGGGCTTATTGCCTGGAACGCGGGCGATGAGGCCCCTCGTGTCTGCGGCAATGTCGCTGCGAGCCCCAGTCACGCCGATCCGTGCGACAAGGTACGTAAAGCCGCTTGTCTCCTCCACGATCATCTTCAGACGCTCGGGAGGAGTATTCGGGGCCGCGAGGAAGATCAGGTCCACGCCATGGCGTATGCATGCATCTTTAAGCGGCACTGCTTCTTCCGGCGGCAGGTCGGGCACGATCATGCCACTGATGCCGGACCTGGCGCAGTCGGATGCGAATTTGTCCAATCCGCGGGCATAAATCATGTTGTAGTAGCCCATGAAGACCTTGGGAACCGCAACGTCTGCCAGAGAGGCCATCTGGAAATAGACGTCCGTGTTCATCCCTGCGGCAATGGCTCTTTGGGCTGCCGCCTGGATGGTTGGCCCATCTGCAATGGGGTCGGAGTGCGGAAGGCCGAGCTCTATGATATCAGCGCCCGCCGCTGCCAGTCGCCGCACCAAATCGGGCGTGGCATCGGGACTGGGGTCTCCGGCACAGATGTAGATGATCAATAACGGCCCAGTCCTGAAAGCTTCAGAGATTCTCATAATCCATCACCGTTGCCAGATCCTTGTCTCCCCGTCCGGAGATATTGATGATCGCCAAATCGCCAAGCGCTTCTGGCTCCTGCATAGCATAGCCCACAGCGTGCGCCGACTCAAGGGCGGGAATGATTCCCTCAAGCCTCGAAAGCGCCCGGAATCCTTGCAGCGCGGTTTTATCATCGGCCAATTTGGGCAGCACGCGCCCAGTCTCTGCAAGATATGCCAGCTCCGGCCCCACCCCCGGGTAATCCAGGCCTGCTGCCACGGAGTATGACTCCAGAATCTGGCCAAATGGATCTTGCAGGATCTTGGTAAGAGCGCCATGCAAAATGCCATCGCTTCCATAGCCCATAGACGCTCCATTATCAGCTATCTTGTCTGTCCTGCCAGGCCCCCTGCCTCCGGCCTCCACTGCCAGCAGTCGCACATCGTCCTTAAGGAAGGGAGCGAAGATGCCCATGGCATTGCTGCCACCGCCAACGCAGGCCACGATGCTTCGGGGCATGCGACCTTCCGCCTCCAGGATCTGCTCTCGGGCCTCGTGACCTATGACGCTCTGAAAATCCCGTACCATTGAAGGAAAGGGATGAGCGCCTGCAGCGGTTCCCAGAAGATAATGAGTGTGCTCAAAGCTTGCCGCCCAGTCTCGCATGGCCTCGTTAATGGCATCCTTTAGAGTTCTGGAGCCGGAGCGAACGGGTATGACCTCTGCGCCCATCAGCTCCATCCGGTAGACATTCATCTTCTGCCGCTCGATATCCACCTCGCCCATGTAGACCTGCGTCTCAAACCCGAGATTTGCCCCTACAATGGCTGTGGCCACGCCATGCTGGCCGGCGCCGGTCTCGGCTATGAGCCGGGTCTTGCCCATCCTCTTCGCCACCAGCGCCTGGCCCAGGGTGTTATTGAGCTTGTGTGCGCCGCCGTGCACCAGGTCCTCTCGCTTGAGATAGATCCTGCACTTCAGCTCCCTGCTCAGGTTTCGCGCAAAATAAAGAGGCGTCGGCCTTCCAGCAAAATGCTTGAGAAGGAGGTTCAGCTCCGAATGAAATTCGCCATCTTTCATAAGCCGTTCGTAGGCTTCGGCCAGCTCCTTTAGGGGCTGCACAAGTGTCTCGGGGACAAAGAGACCGCCGTACCTCCCAAACCTGACCGCAAACTCCTCGCATAATTGTGGCTTCAAAGAATCACCGGCTTTATCAGCATTTGATCTGTATCCTTGCGATGTACTACTTAATACTATGATGTATGAAAAAGTACATCTCAGGTCATATTTAAGCCTTGTCGCCTCAGATCAGATCCGGTGGCACCTCGCCGGTCAGGCTCTCAATCTTTCGCTCTGCGCCTTCCAGACGGCTGTTGCAGAAGCGGACCAGCGTCATTCCCCTCTCGAAGAGCACCAGGCTCTCCTCAAGGCTCATCTTTCCTTCCTCGAGCTTCTCCACAATCCGCTCCAGGTCGCCGAGCGCCTCCTCAAGGCCCATCTCCTTTTCGCTCATCCAGAATATTCCTCCTCTGTTTCCAGGATCCTCGCCTTGAGCCTTCCTTTGGCCAGGATCAGTTCCACCACATCTCCCGGCTGCACATCCTTTGAATTGAGGATCAAGGCGTTTGATTTGCGGGCAATGGCGTAGCCTCGCCTGAGGGTGGCCTCTGGCCCAACTGCAGCCAGGCGGCCATAAGCATGTTCCAGGCGGCTCTTTGTGGCCTGAAGCGTCTCCATTTGAGAGACGACAAGCCTCTCACCCATCCAGTCCAGACACTGCCTGGCATCAGCTACAAGAGAATACATCCTGCGAGCCGACACTTGACGCTGCAGATAATCCAGATTCTCTTTCTTTCTCTCTAGAACCGTCCAGAGGGCCCGCGCCATTCTGGCATGGCTCTGAACTAGGGCGGCCTTCAGCTCCTGCATATCAGGAACGGCCATCTTGGCAGCCGCGGTAGGCGTCGGTGCACGCACATCTGCTACATAATCGGCGATGGTGACATCCGTCTCATGGCCTATTGCCGAGATCACAGGCGAGTCGCACTCAAATATGGCACGAGCCACGAGTTCGGAATTAAAGCACCACAGATCCTCAGTCGAACCGCCGCCTCGACATACTATCACTACATCCGTCTTTTCTCGCAATGCCCGAATGGCCAGGGCAATGCTCTCCTCGGCTCCATCGCCCTGAACCCGGGCTGGAGAGAGGATTATGCGGGCAGGATAGCTGCCTATGATTCGCAGCACATCTCGGAGCGCAGCGCCATGGGGAGAGGTGACTACCCCTATTCGCTCAGGAAATCTCGGAAGCTGCCGCTTGCGCTCCAGTGAAAAGAGTCCCTCCGCGGTCAGCTTCTTTTTCAAAGCCTCCAGCTGCAAATACCGCAGACCCTGCCCATCATCCAGTCGAATGCCTCGCGCTATGAGCTGAACTCTTCCTTGAGGCCTGTAGACCGCCACATCCCCAAATACGAGGATGTTCTGGCCATCCTGGAGCTCAAAGCCCAGGCGCACGCCCGTATTCCTGAAGAGGACGCACGATATCTGGGAATCATGATCCTTGAGCGTGAAGTACCTATGACCCGAGCGGTGGTTGACGTAATTGGAGACCTCGCCTCCTGCCCAGAGGTCATGCAGGCGCGGATCGTTCTCCAGTCGCTCCTTAATCCTTTCATTCAGATCGGTAACAGTAAATATCTGAGTCAAGTCTTGGGCATTTTAGAGGGCAGCTATATTTAATATACTCCACTACAAGGGCGAAAGCGCACAATTGCTGTGCCGGCATCATTTCATGGTTCCGCAAGAGCTATCGGTGAAGCTCTTCTCGAAGACCTCTCTCTCAGGTGCCACCTCAGCGAAGATCTGAGCCTCGAAATGCTGCACCTCGGTGTCCTCGTCCAGCCATGCATCTGGAGAGAGGCCTGCCTTGACACAGGTCTGGCTCAGGAACTCCAGGGAATCAAAGCCCCATTCAGGCGCAACCTGTGGTAGGAGAAGCCCCGAATAAGGTCCTCTGGAGACTATCAGGCCGTGTTTGCCTATGACTACAAGCTCTGGCAGCTTCTTTTTGGGCTCTTTGTAAACCTCGGGCTTGGTGAGGATGGTGACCTCGACTACGATGCTCTTCAGCTCCGTGGGCCGCACGCACGGAAAGCGCGGATCACGGGAACAGGCATTAATGGCCGAGTCAACGATGGCCTTGCCGAGGGGCATGATAGGCTGGGGGTAGCCGATGCAGCCGCGCAGGTCGCCCTCTTTGTGTAGTGTGACGAAAACGCCCCGCAGCTCATCGAAGACCTGCGGCAAGCCCTTCGAATCGATAATTTTTTTCTTTTCGATGTAGCTTGTGAGGGCATCTCTGGCCAGCCTGACGGCAAGGCGGCCTTCTTCTGGAGTCAACATACTGGAGATAATATACGCGGAATCTATTAAACGGTTATGAGACCTTTGGCCGTTTTCATTTGCTCTTGATAATGTTATAGATCCGGGAGATGTACCAGCAATTTATATACGAAAGATCTACGAATGCAATTTTTGTGAAGTGCATCTTTCTGATCCGATGCTCCTGATGTATTCCCTTCAGAGATCCTATAATTACTGCGAAATAGGTGAAAAAATGAAAAGGATTGGGTCAATTGCCCTTGCAAGCATTGCAATCATTATTATGGCTGCTATGGCAGTCTCCGTCAGCTCGAAGCAGGAAGAATCCGATATGGTCTCGCTGCCACAGCCCCGCACTGATGGCGGCATTTCTGTGGAGAAAGCCCTTTTTGAGAGGCGGTCCATACGAAGCTTCAAAAATGAGTCTTTGACTCTGGATGAGGTCTCACAGCTCCTATGGGCTGCGCAGGGCGTGACCGATGACAAGGGCCACCGCACATCGCCTTCTGCAATGGCTTCATACCCTCTGGAGGTCTATCTTCTGGCAGGCAATGTCACGGGCCTTTCAGCCGGAGTCTATCACTACTCTCCGCATGGCCACAATCTTACAGTCATATCTTTGGGAAATAAGATCGATGAGCTGTTCAGCTCTTCCTTGAGGGGAAAAAAGGACTGGAGGGCGCTCTCGCCTGCGGTCATCATCATCACGGGGGTATTCGAGCGCATAAATAAGGTGCCGGGCCAGGATTTGAGCAGGTTCGTCTACGTTGAGACCGGAACCGCTGCAGAGAACCTGCTCCTTGAAGTCGTCTCCCTGGGTCTCGGCGCAACATATACTGCAGGGTTTGATGAGAACAGGACAAGAGAGTGCCTGGGACTTGCCAGGGGAGAAGATCCCATTGCCGTCCTGCCCGTGGGCAGAAAGGCCTGATCCTCTCAAGTTCGTTCTTTTTTCCCGGAATTCTTCATACCATTAGTTCCAGTTAAGCCTGTTCCAGTACTCATACTCATGCTCCCAGCTTTCTTTGTTCATCTTCACCAGATTCTGGAAATACTTGCGCTGATCCTCTTGCAATTCCCTTTGCTCGATGTAGTCTCGCTTGAGCCTTATATCCCCGGCAAGGAGCTTTCCAAGCGAACTCGCTCTCTTTTGGGCAGCCTCAAGGTCGCCGGGTCCTTTGGACATCTGCGCACCCACGCTTCCCGTGACAAAAGCACCGAAGTTCACCATCAGGGCGTCAAGATAGCTCGTGACCTGGTCGAAGTTGTTGCCGCCGCTCGCCACGCTGCAGCAATACTTTCCGGTGAGAAGCTGGCAGTGTATGGCATCGGCCATGCGGTCGATAAGGGTCTTCATCTGGGCTGTAACTGTGTGGAAGTAGTTGGGCGAGCCCCAGACCAGGCCGTCCGCTGCCAGGATCTTGTCATAAAGCCCCTGGAAGTCGTCTTTGTGCACACACTCTCCGGTCTTGAAGCAGACCTGGCAGGCATTGCAGTACTCGATATCCAGCTTGCAGACATCCACCAGCTCAATTTCGGCACCTTCTGCCTTCGCTCCTTCAAGAACTGCCTCAACCAGTCGCATGGTGGTGCTCTTGGCCCCCCTGGGACTGGCGCATATTCCCAAAATCTTCATACGAATTCCTCAGGAGCAATATGGATGTAATCGGTGATTAGTCTTATCCCCGGCATTTTTCCAGATGCTCTGCTCCTGGCCGGAATTTATGTGACAACTGCTCTTTTGAAGACCTGCCAGGCTACCAGGAACATTACGGCAGCAAAGGCGGACAATGCCAGGAGCGATTGCAGGATGTCGCTGACGCCGTAAGTGTAATGAATACCGATAGCATAAAAATCGCTGCCAACGGCAAAGTAGCGCACGCCATTCACAAGATGAGTCAGGGGATTGAACTGCGAGAGTATTCGCACCGCAGGCGGAAAGGCATCGATTGGATAGAGCGCATTGCTGGCGAAGAACAGCGGCAGCGTCAGGAGAGTGATGACTGCCTGCAAACCCTCAGGAGTTTCCATGCTCATGGAAATGGCTGAGGAGAGGAAGAGAAAACCAATGGAGAAGATGCCAACGAATAGAAGTATTCCTAAAATTGCTCCAAGCGTCTGAGCCGGGCTGTAGCCGGGAAAGAAGCGAACCCCAATCAGGAGACCGAAGCCCATGATGACCATCACCTGGATGAACGATTTGGTCACACCCGAAAGGCCGATGCCCAGGATTATGTGATTTCGGGGCATTGGGCTTGCCAGGAGCTCTCTCATCAGCCCCCAATTTTTATCAAATAGCAATGTGATGCCGCCAAAGAGGCTGGTGAAGAGCGTGGTCAGAGCGATTACTCCTGCGCCCATGAATGTCAGGTATGAGACTGCAACGGCATCATGCGGCACGGATGTTCCGAAGCTGAGCCGGTAGAAGTTGCTGGACATGGCTGCACCGTAAAGTGCCATCCATAGCGCCGGTTGGACCAAAGACGCCACCAGAGCGATCCGAAAGCGCACGAACCTGAGCATATCGCGCCAGTAGATGGTGAGAAACTCTGAAGACATGCTCTATCTGCCTCCCCGGGGCTGGATCCTGTGAAGCTTTTCGGCGCCTGCATTTCGAATATCGCGGCCTGTGTGGTGGATGAAAACGTCATCCAGCGTGGGCTTCTTCAGGTTGACGCTATTGATTGCGATGCCTCTCTCTTTCAGCCGGTCCATGATGATTCGAAGGCACCGGGTCCGATCGGTGTTGATCGTGACCACCAGCCAATGGGCAGTGGTCTTACAGGAGCTTACG
>CABMDX010000327.1 GCA_902385025.1 uncultured archaeon
ATTATGTTTTTAAGCAAAATCTAAACCATTCAAACGAAAATCTTAATACTCCCCGAGTTCCTTCTGTCGCCTGGAATCTAAAACAAAAAGTAAATATCAACAAAAAATACAAACAAAAATTATTTGTAGAAAATATCAAATATTTTAAACTAATTGATGAAATATATATCCCTAAAGATGAAATTTTAGCTGATAATTATTTGGGTCTGAATACATGGAAATATGGATTTACCGATGCATCAATAATTCTATGCGCAAAGAATAATCATGCCTGCGTATTAACTCAGGATTTTCCATTATTTAGTATATGCAAAGCCTTAAGAATTGATTCGAATTATTTAGATCGTATCCTGAGTTTAGCAGACGCATAAAAAAGGGGCTGGAGGCTTCACTCAATATAAATCGCCGGCCTCCCCGGCTCCGCCTGCTTGCTCTTCCCCTTGGGATCTGCCCCAGGCTCGTCCGCCGAGAAGACCTCCACCGGCACGCCGAAGGCGCTCGCCAGATACTCTCTCTCCCGTGTCAGTGTCTCAAACTCATCGAGCCCCAGCGCTTCAGCAGAGAGCGAGTGCGCCGCCTTGGCCAGCTTCTGGGCATACTTGGGCGCATCCTTCTTGTGAGCCGTTATGGAAGGTGCTGCCATCGCCGTCTTCATGAGCGCGCCCATATCGAGCTTGCCGCCCGAGGCCGCCTGCACAGCCAGGCCGAGCATTTCCTTCTTCCAGGCTGGAGCAGCGTAGAGCGTGATCTTCTTTGGCTGAGCTTTGGTTACGCTCACAATCTCCTGCACATCGCTCTGCATCCTCTCCAGCAGCTCTTCCGCCTTCTCAGCCTTCGGGTCAATCAATGCTTCATCCGCCTTCGGCCACTGGGCAAGAGAAACATACCCCTCGCCAAGGCCCGTCTCCCATATCTCCTCGCAAACGTGCGGCGTGAAAGGTGCCATCATGCGAACCCAGGCAGACAGCACTGTCCGAAGCTGATTCTTTCCGCCCCTCCTCTGATACCAGCGCAAATCGTTGAACAGCAGATAGAAGGCGCTCTGCAAAGCCCTGCGGGTCTGAATGTTCTCCATTGCCTCGGTGGCCTCCTGAATGCGACGCTGCAGCCGGGAGAGCATCCAGCGATCGACCAATGTCTTCTCTGCATTCTGTTCGATGCTCCCATCAGCCAGGACATCGCGTGCAAAATTGTAGAACCTTTCCAGATGAGCATGGGTCGACTCGACTCCGTCATTTCTCCAGTCCACATCCGCAGTCCCTTCAGCGTTGCCCAGGATGTAGAGCCTCGTCACATCCGCTCCGTTATCCGCAACTGCCTGGCGCAGAGTAAGCAGCGGCCCCTTGGACTTTGACATCTTCTGCCCCTCCAGCGAGACGAAGCCGTTGACTGCAATGGCTTTAGGCCAGAGCCTCTCAGGGAAGACTGCCACATGATGATAGAGGAAGAAGAGCAGGTGATTTGCCACCAAATCCTTTCCAGAGGTTCGCAGGTCCACAGGATACCAGTAGGCAAAGTCGTCATGAATCTGCTGGACCGTCTGCAGCGATATGCCGGTCAGGGCTGCAATCGAGTCTGCGCTTCCGTTGTTCATGAAGATATACTCGAAGAACTCAGGCGGCAGGCTGTCGATCTTCATCCCTGCATTCACATACTTGGCCAGAATGTAGTAGGCCATGTAAATCGTGCTGTCTCCAAGCGACTCGATCAGCCATTCCTTATCCCAGGGCAGATGCGTGCCCAGGCCTTTCCTGCGGGCGCAGGCCTTGTCCTTCAACCAATCAATCTTGTTCTCAAACTCCGCCCGGAATTCCTCAGGGATGATCTTCATGCCTGCCAGGCAGCGCAGCACATTTGCCTTCCACTGCATGTCGGAGTACTCCAGGAACCACTGGTCTCGCACCATCATGATAACGCATCTTGTGCCGCAGCGGCAGATGACGGGCGTCTCTGAGAACTCGTAGAAGATCTCTGCCATTCCCTTCTCTATGAGGTCGCCAAGCAGAATGTCCTTGATCTTGCTGACTGCAATTCCGGCATACTCGCCTGTATTGGCCTTCAGGACTCCGTTATGAAATTCGCGCCGGTAGACCATCTTGGTGGCCTCTTCGGCTTTCGGGTCATTCTGGTCCTTGACCTTCAGCTCATCGACAGCCTCCACAGCCGGAAGCTCTCCGTAGCCCGGGGACTCGATCAGCGATATGAATTTGATAGCACGCAGGTCTGCGTTGATGCCATACATAGAGAGATCTTTGTCGTACAGATCCTTGAGCGCCAGATAATCGTAAGGCGCATGCGCCGGGACTGACATGACAATGCCAGAGCCGTTATCAGGATCCACGAAGCCCGCTGGCAGGACGAGCACCTCTGCTCCCGTCAGTGGATTGGTTACGCTCTTTCCGATCAGCTCCTTTCCCGGAACCTCTGAGATACATTCAACTGTGCGGTCGGTGAAGGTCAGCTTCTCATATGCCTCTCTGGATACTATCCATAGCTCATTGTTCACCTTTGCCATGACGTAGTTGACATCCGGGTTCAGCCAAAGATTGACCACTCCGAAGACCGTCTCCGGGCGCAATGTTGCGCAGGGCAGGATCTTGTCTTCCATCCTGAACTTTATGAGCGCAAAGTCCATGATGGTGGCATCTTCTCCCTTGAGAATATCGTGATCCTCTACCGGATTCCTGTCATGCGGGCACCAGCGAACCGGATGGCTGCCCTTGACCACATAATCCAGGCGGCGTAATATCCCATACTGCCACTCGATGAATTTGCTGTAGGCCGGATCGGTGGTGGTGAACTCGCGCCTCCAGTCGATAGAGTATCCGATGCTCTGCATGGCCTGCTTTGCTTGCTTGCGGAAATAGAGCACGATCTTCTCAGGGGTGTTCAGGCCGGACAGCTCCTCCTCAGGAATGCCATGCAGCTTGGTATAGACTCCCCAGATCAACGGATCCCTGTTGGCTATCAGCTCAGACAGCCCCACAATTGGCGTTCCCGTGGCGTGAAATGCCATCGGGAAGAGCACATTGTACCCCTGCATGCGCCGGAAGCGCGCCACAGAGTCGCCGATGGTGAAGGTTCTGGTGTGACCGGCATGCAGGTTTCCATTTAAATAAGGATAAGGTATGGTTAAAAAGAACTTCTGGCGATCATCGGGCTCGGGCTGGAAGACCTTCTCTACTTCCCAGGTATTCTGCCACTTAGCCTCAATCTCCTTTGCCGAATAGTTTTCCAGCAACTTCTTGCCTCCTGACTTCAGTAAATTAATGCAGTATAAAATATTATATGAAATTAATAGATTGCCCTTGCCTGGGCTCGGACCGAATGTGGCTGCGCCAGGTATCGGGCAAAACCGATTCCAAAAAAGGCTTTGGCCCATTCAGGGCATCTTTTCCAAGCTCCTTTTCCATTTTTTCCATCTTACTTCATTCTCTCCAGCCGCTCCGCAGCAAGCTCAATCCTGTGGGTGGGCTGAGTTATGGAGAATCTGATATATCCCTCGCCATACTGGCCGAATCCTACACCTGGCGTGGCCACGATGCCGGTCCTGTCCAGCAGCTTCTCTGTATATTCTATGGAGCTTCCACCCACCCAGCCCCAGAGGTAAAGCGTGGCCCTGGGCTTTTCCAGCTCCATCCCATTGTCCCTCAGGGCATTGTAGAGGATCTCAATGCGATGCTGGTAGACCTTCCTGATCTCGTCCACTACCGACTTCGGGCTTTGCAGGGCCACGATTCCAGCATCCTGCACAGCTCCGAAGGTTCCGGAGTCGATGTTGCTCTTGATCTTGCCGATTCCTGCCACTATTTCAGCATTGCCGACCACTGAGCCTATCCTCCAGCCGGTCATGTTGTAGGTCTTGGAGAGTGAGTGAAACTCCACTGCCACATCCCGCGACCCTTCCATTTCCAGGATGCTAAGCGACCTCTGACCGTCATAATAAACCTCAGAGTAGGGATTGTCATGCATTAATATGATTTCGTAATCGCGGGCAAAGTCGATCAGCTTCTTGAAGAACGCCCTGTCTGCCGAGGCTCCGATGGGATTGTTTGGGTAGTTCAAG
The DNA here is from genome assembly GCA_902385025.1 of uncultured archaeon. Lineage (GTDB taxonomy): Archaea > Halobacteriota > Methanosarcinia > Methanotrichales > Methanotrichaceae > Methanothrix. The sequence goes on from CABMDX010000327.1 coordinate 4,067, forward strand.
AACATGATCTTGGCCCGCCTGGCCACGGCCGGATCGATTGCGTCGAGGTCAGGAAGGAATTTGTTCTCCCGCAAGAGAGGCATAAGAACAGGCTCTCCTCCGGCAAATACGGTTGCCGTCCTATAGACCGGATAGGCAGGATCAGGCACCAGTGCCACATCTCCG
>CABMDX010000328.1 GCA_902385025.1 uncultured archaeon
CCAAATTAAGTAAAACTATGACACCAATAGATTTGCTATTTGAGTTTAGCAAAATATATCATATCGACTATGGCAAAGAGAGCATTATTATGGAAATTCCTAAAAAAGTTCGTGATTTAGATGCAAGTCTTAAACTAAATCTATTCCCCACGTAATGCGGAGTTAAGGTTAGATATATAAATTTGCTTCACTTGGCATGGCAATTTTGCTGGAACTTGTTGCTTTAACAATGATGAGCTCTGCAGCACCCGTCTTGATAGATTTTGAGAATTTATCCGATCATGAAGTTGCTTATTTTCAATATGCGGAAAGAGGAATCACATTCAATAGGCCCGTGGTTGTTGACGATTCAAGGAGAGTTGAACCTTCAAGATATCAAGACTTTGCGCATTCTGGCGCAAAAGCCATCGAGCAATGCTATCCCAGTGCGGAGTTATGTGTGACGCCATTTCATATTATGTTTACTGCTCCACAGAAGCATGTAAGAGTTTGGGTGGGCTACTCGTCATTAGGCAGCCACGATTATAAGATAATAGCAATAATGCGTGCTTTTAATAAGACAGCCGGGCTAATAAAAGAAACATCAGTTGCGTTCAAGCCGAGTACAGGTCCGATACCCATTAAAGCGCCTTTGGAGATAGTATTAGATAGCGCAAGTATCGATAGTTTGACCTTAAATTTGGCATCCGATGCCAGCAATCCAATAAGTACGCACTATTTGGCGGTTGACGATGTTGAATACGATACAGCCGGACCTCCACCACCATGCAATGCTACTAAAAAACCAGTTGTGTCAATTTCCGAGCCAACGGCGGGACAAACGTTGAGAGCAAATGTATTCGAATTGCAGGGCACGATCAGTACTACGGACCAACTTCAGAGTGCGTATCTAATCACAGCAGGGTCAGATGGGATTAAAACAATTGATCTGTTAAGCACGAGTCCAAGCTTATTTAATGGCGGCCATTTCAGCGCTCATGGGATTACTGAATCATTGTCCTTAGGCACAAATACTATTTCTGTAAGGGCGCAGAATTGCATGGGCTATGGCGAGAACAGCGTAACAGTAACGTATCAGCCTTGCAATAGAACATTAGAACCTGTCGTCACCATCCTTGAACCTGTTTCATCTGATATTGTAGTGTCGATTCCTCCTAGACTGAAGGGTAATATTAATCCAAAAGACAATATTAAAAACGTTATTGTAATAGTATCTGCTGGACCGCCAATATATACCGGTTTTCATCAATTTGAAATCTATCCAAATGATCAAGGCTTTTTTGATTATCAGCTTAGAGAGGATGATTTATATCAGAATTGTCAAAGTATTATCTCAGTCGTAGCGCAATCAAGAAACGGTTGTTTTGGCCAGGCAGATACGAAGATCGTATTCTTTAAAAGGGATGAAACGAAACGCATAAGAGGTAGAATACTCTATGAAGATGCTTCGGCTGATGGCCAGACTTCTGCAGGATTCAAGCCTGCGCGATTTTGTAAGTTTACTTTACAACTTAATTATGAATTTGGACTCGAATACAAATCATGTTTAACCGATAGCCAAGGAAATTTCAGCTTTATCGCTCCAGCAAATGGATTAAGATCGGCCGGAGTTAATCTCGGTACTGATTCGGATGAATATTCTGTAAATTACGCAGTTAGAGTGTCAAAAGACCTTGAATACTGCAACGAGTATGTATGGTGGTATAGCCATTTTCATAAAGCCTTTGCCGGACAAGACTTGAATTTTGGAGATCTAAAGATAGGCAAAGACGAAGATCTTGATTTTATAGGCAACTGGCAAGAGAATGAACACCATATAGTCTGCGGTGGTCCAATTTACAAACTTCCAGGAGGCTCAACATACTTTAATATTGCAGATAGCATCCTATGCGCGAGAGAATATGCAGATGGAAAGAGATTTGATAGCGATAATATCGGTCAAGTAGCTGTAACTTGGGAACCGACGTCGCATTATGACTGGTTTTGGGAAGAGATACATCTCGCTTCAGGAGATGGCTTCAATGATGCAACAATTGTCCACGAATACGGGCATCATCTTCAGAACACCATAAGCACATTTAAAAGCATTAAAAGAGGTCATGGATCATGCGACGTAACTAACCCCAATTTCGCATGGAAAGAGGGATTTCCCGCATATCTAGCGGATATCGTTCCGTATCACTATAATTTATCTAATCTATATACTTTTGAAATCGAAAATTTTTCCTGCCAGGGAACCACATCAGAAAGTGTTGAGGGTGTCGTTGAAGCGGTATTGTGGGACTTAGCTGATGAAGGGGGCTGGAAATTCCCGAATACGAAGAATGGAAGTGCGATTACTGCAGATGAGGATTTTGATACGCTAAGTGGAAAAGAGGATATTGTGTTTAATATATTTGATAATGAAATGGATCTGGCAGGTGGAATTATGTATCCTTCTCCTGGTGTCGACATATGCACATTTGTAAATATTGGGTGGATGGGCAGCAGGCTGTCGTTAAGTCAGCAAGATAAAGATGCAATTAGGCTGATTTGTAAGCACTACAATATTGGATGCGTTCCACCATGAATAAAATTTTGTGGAGATTTATGGTTAGTTTTGTTATAATCCTCTTGTTCGTAGTGTTATCCATTTGTGGAATCCAATGGCTATCAATTGGAGAACCTAAGGAAAGATTGAATATCGATTACCTGGAAGCAATGCAACTAAATCCTACCGAAGATTATATTCAAAGATTGGAACGTATTATATCCAAGAACAATGATCCTTATTTGATAGAAAGGGCGATATTTATATTAACAGATATTGCTCTTCGCAAAAATCAATCAGATAAAATTATATTTTTTCTTAAAAATATTGCAATGAATGAAGAGAATGATATGATCAGGACCGCAGCATATGCAAATATCGACTTGATCAGAACAGTACATCCACTTGAGAAAGTAGGGTCTATGGGTCTTGCTGTAAATGGAAAGATACAGAAGGGAGAAAATATCAATATTATTGCGAGAATATCCTCGACCATTCCCGTTACTAATGCCGTAATCGGGATAAATAGATTGCATAAGGATATTGAAATTTTATCAAGCCCTACTGTGAAAATTAATATATCTAAAAATGAGCATGTTCCGGAAAATCAATTGGTAACATTCAAATTGAGATTGAAGGAAGCTGGCCTCTATAAAATCCCGGTCTCTCTATTGATGAGTATTGATAGAATTGATTACAGTTTGACATATAAATACATATATTTGAATGTTAGCTCAATGAATCCAGCACCGTATGATGCAGTTCATATCGAGAGCTGAACTGCAGAGATATAACCCCATTACGCACTTCGCGTATGCCAATTCAGGAATCTTCTGATTTTAATTTGTATAAGAAAATGAAATCTAGGATATTATTCTTATTAAAAATAACTGTAATGTTCTATTTGTATTGTTCTGCTGATTTCATGCCAGCAAAGGACGATCTTGGAGAGCCTTTTATCCAATGAGTTCCAACAAGGCAGATCTCATGAACGAGGATCTGCTGGAGGCCGTCAGGCAAAGATGCTGGAGAATGGAGATACCTCTGGTTGGTGTGGCAGATGTGCGGCGCTGGGAGAGCCCTCCCTTTCTTCCCTGGATGCCTGAGGAGTTTTATCCGCATTCGATATTTCCTGAGGCCAGGTCGGTTATCGTCATAGGACTTCCGATAAGCCTGCCAGTCCTTGAGACCAGCCCCTCCATCTATTACCGGGAGCTTTATGCAACAGTTAACGTGCTCCTTGACCAGTATACCTACCGCCTCTCCAACTTCCTCTGCGAGCGAGGCCATCCCTCGATATTTGTTCCACGGGATGGATACTCCGGGATTCAGGCGCTCTTGAAAAATCCCATGGCCTTCTTCTCAGTGAGGCACGCCGCCTTCCTGGCAGGTCTCGGGAGCTTTGGAGTCAATAACATGCTCCTCACGCCGAGGTACGGACCCAGGGTACGCTTCGGAGCGGTCTTGACAGCCGCAGCTCTTCCCTCAGATCCGCTGCAAATGGAGACGCTCTGCAACCGCTGCATGCGCTGTGTGAAGATGTGCCCCGCCGGCGCTCTGGGCGAGAAAGACTATCCGCAAGGCCTGACCGACAGGATGAGCTGCGCCCGCCACAGCGCGGAGCTGAACCGGCGCGGCATATCTCCATGCGGAATATGCATCAAGGTCTGCCCGGTGGGAGAGGATCGAGAGCTCTTTGGGCGACAGGATGCCTCGATCTACAGCAAGAAAGAGCGATTCTCCGAAGGGCATAAGGCATGGGAGCATGTGCAGTCTTATGGAGGGCTGTAGAATGGTAGTCCGTAGAATCGTAAGCTTAATCTTCCATGGCTGCAGGACAGGTCGATTATGACTCCCAGGGTTCTGTTCACTACCATTTATAGAAAGGGCTCCGAGCCCTATGACTATATCGGAGCCAATACGAGGTCATGGTTCAGATTCTACTGGCCGCGCATCCAGTCCTTCGGCCTGCGATTTCTGAAGCAGAACATTCCTGAGCTTGAGATCCTGGAGTTTCCCACCTGGGAAGAGTACAATAAGAAGCTGCAAGAGGGCTGGGATGTTGTCGGACTCTCCTTTTATCTGAGCGAGACTCATGAAGCTATGGAGATGGTAGAAGCGGCACGTGCCGCAGGTGCGGGAGAGGTCTGGGCCGGGAACTACGGCGCTCTGACAACCGCAATTCAAGACAGGTTCGACAAGATATTTACAGGCTATTCAGAGCATCAACTGGCGCCATATTTCGGCAGGAAGATCAAGGATATCATTCACCCTCCGCTCATCGAGTATCTGAATACTCCCTTCAATATCAAGCTGAATATTTATGGAGTCTTATTCACCACCCGCGGCTGCCCCATAGGCTGCAAGTTCTGCCAGACGCCGGTATTCTGCAACAAGCCCAATATCATCTCTCCAAAAAGCATTGAAAGGGTTCTGGCCTATTACAAAGAGAATGGAATCAATGTGGTGCTGATAGAGGACGAGAACTTCGGCTGCAACCGCCGCCATGCTGATGAGGTCGTGGAGCTGCTCGACAAATATGAGATGGTCTGGGGTTGCATGGCCCGCGCTGATTATCTTCGCAAAAAGATCGACGACTGGGCCGATATGAGACAGAAAAACGGCCGAAAGGTCGCAGGCTTTGGAGGAGCGGGCATTGTCATAGAAAATCTGCATCAAGAGCGCCTGGACGACATTAAAAAGAAGGAAGGGACGGAGGATATTTTAGAGACGCTGCGAATGCTGCAGAGGCGGGGCCTGGGCACAGTGGGCTACTACATGATCGGCTTTGAGGAGGATACACAGGAGACGCTCCGTGAGGATATCAAGAAGCTTGCGGCCCTGAAGCTCGATATCACTCAGATTTGCGTCATCACGCCCCTGCCCCAGACGCCCATGTGGACAGAAATTTCTGAGAAGTACGGCATCTTCGATCAGGACTACCACCACCATGACGGCAAGCATCTAGTCTGGAATCATCCCCATATCAAGCCGGATGAGATGCTGGATATTCTGGACTGGTCCTTCAAAGAGGTGCATCCCTGGCACACACCC
>CABMDX010000329.1 GCA_902385025.1 uncultured archaeon
AGCCGGGCAGAAATGACCCATGTCCTTGCGGCAGCGGCCAAAAGTACAAGAAATGCCACGGCAAGGCTGGATGAAAAAAGAAACGTACGGCACTACATATTTAACCAGAACTCGGGTATTGACACTCCATCTATGATAGTGCGATAAATATAGTTTGATAAAGGAGATTTTCTACAAACCTACAGATTAAAAATTTATATATACGGTTTGCTCTTATTACATTGTATCTGGATTCTTTTGTCCAGATTGTTCATCGCAATCGAGGAGCGAATATGGCACATACAGATGAAAACCCTATGGAACCCTTCAATATAGGTCTCTGCATAATCGAAGCGGGGCTCGTTGGCATAGTGGTATACGCCATGCTGGTATTGCCGGCTCTGTTCAAGCCGATGATCTGATCAATTTGATTGACCGATAGGGCATGCATTACCTGCAGCAGGATGTCATCCTCTGACGCATATAGCTGGCAAGCGTTAGCTTTGGCAATTCACTTATCAAGGGATATGAGCAGTATCCGCCTGGGGAAAGACTTTCCTGATTAGAGCGGAGTGACTATTCCCGCCAATGAATTGACGGGCACAGATGATTTCGCCAAAGACCTAATCCCGGTCTGAGAATTTTCTTCGAATATTGAGATCTCTAATGGAATTACTTATCCAGGAAAGCCGCTATGGCTTCAATCAGATGTTTTTAAAAAAATTAAAAATTACTCAATTATTACCATTGATTATTCCATTGTATTCATCTTTGCTCAGATACAGTGGTGTATATTCATAACCCTGTCTGTTCAGGTTTAAGACGAAAGCCCGCAGATGGTTTCCCGAACCCTTCATCAGGTTTTCATAGACCAGCCTTATGTCCTCCTTATCGGTCTGAATAATACGCTTCTGCAAATCTATTATGTCAATCTCTTCTATCACGGCCCCGACATCCAGCGCATCCTTTAGGGAAGTTTCTCCCTTGAGGACCAGCTCGTTATAAGTTTTCTGAAGCGTGACATTGTTAAACTTGCCCACCTCTTTTGTGGTCGGATCATCCAAATTATATCTGTTTATAAGCAGGATAACTGCTGCCTCATGAGTCCTTTCAGCTTTCCCTATGTTGTTGAAGACCTGCAGATTCCATTTATCTCTAAGAGTTTGATAGACGTCTCCTGCTAGCTTTTCCTCTTCAGCCATGTAGAGCAAGCCCTCCTTCTCATTTGCATTTAAAGACCCCAGATTTATCTGGCCAATAGTAGAGTTTAGAGCACTCCCATTCACTGTAGTTGTGCCATTCTCGCCTATGATCAGGATTTCTTCATCAGCTCCCAGGCAAATGCCTTCCAGGCCCAATACCAAGACTGCTATCAGCCCTAAGTTCAGTATCGTTCTTTTATCTTTCATAATGAGTCCCAATTTCCAAATAAGATGTTTCAGTTTTCTCTATACGACCTTCCTGCATATATTATACTCAAGCGTACTTTATAATTTCGGAGCAAGTTGGTAGAGAATTTATCTGCACCTCAAGGAGCTTGATGAATCGCACACCTTTCAGGGCCACTTTCGCTATGCACGGTTCAACAATATATTCGATCCAATCTCCTTGCAGCAGTTAGCCTTCAGACTCACTTGGTCTGGAATACGAGCAGGCCGCCGATGCCATGTATCTGTAAAGTTGAACCTTGGATTGGGAGTCAGTCGCAGCAGGAACGAACTGTGTCGAATACGCGCCTGTAAAGAACAAGGTGGTGCTCAATGAATCATTAATCACCGCCCATTTTGGGGCAAAAGAGGAGATCACTGGAAATGGTTAAATAATGCCCAATCCAAGTTATGAAAAATATGGGAGCAATTCTATGATAAAAAGACTCGCCCTAGCGGTAATTGTTTTAATTTTGTCTATGTCCATGTCGTTTGCCTCTGGTCCTCAGGGTATACACGAACCAGGCACTGGCCTCGCCAATCCTGACACAAAAGAAGCTGGCCAGGGAACCGGCCAGGGATTGCAGGCCAACAATGAGACAAATGTAGCAGCATCGAATCCAGGAATTCATGAGCCTGGAACTGGAATAGCAAATCCTGAGGTAAAGGAAGCTGCTTCCGGAACAGGACAGGGCAACCAGGCGCAAGCCGGACAAACTGCCAACGAACCCGCTGCCTCTGCTCAAAAGACTCAGCCAGGATTTGAGGTTGTTTTTGCTCTAACGGGTCTCATCGCGATTGCATTTATCGCACTTAAAAGAAGGAATTAGATCCAAAAGAAGTTAAGATTTAATCCTTTTTTGTAGCTCCTCGCCATCTCGTGCAAAAGAAGCTACGATTCGGTTCCATCCGATTCATTATTTGCTTTCGTGCCCCTGTGGATAGATTCAACAGCCTCGCGTTTAATTATCGCCAGCACCTCTAACAAGACACAAAGGCACAGAGATTGCGCAACAGTCTCCAACCTGCTTCCGGACACCATATTTATATGTACCAATGAATTTAAAGCGGAACAATGGATGCCAACAAACATATCTTCTCAGATTACTTTCATGGACTCATGAGGTTGATCTATGCTACTCTCATCCTTCTGCTGGCATTGATGACATCTTCCGAGTGTCAAACTGAGAATTCCTGGACCATCAGTGGCTTTGATCTAGCCAGTTCAGGCAAATACGACAAAGCCCTGAACCAGGGCCTTGATCTCTACAATCAAGGCAAATACGATGAAGCCATCAATGCCTACGACGAAGCTATCAGGCTGGATCCCGTTGCAGCCAAAACCTGGATGGCCTGGAATGGCAAAGGCAATGCTCTTTATGAGCTGGGCAGGTATGATGAAGCTATATCGGCTTACGACAGTGCCATTCAGCTAGAGCCAAACAATGCGCTCGTCTGGGCTTACAAAGGCGATGCCCTAAAGGCACTCGACAGAACTAATGAGTCGGATGCAGTCTATGCCAGGGCCAATGAACTGGGTTTTTTCGGTTCGACATGGTATCCGGCCAGGAGCAAAACCACGACAGTCAGCCAGAAAGCTGTATCAGTCACCAACATAACCACGACCACCAACACCAGTGTTTCACCTGGCATCAGCCATATCCTTGATCATAGCATGGCAAGCAACGTTGA
>CABMDX010000330.1 GCA_902385025.1 uncultured archaeon
AACTCGTGGCGGAAACAACCGAGATCAACAGGGCGCATCTTTCCTCCGGACTTTGCCAGCACTTGCCATGGGTAATCAAAATTGCCTATCGAAAGCTGCCATATTTTACGATCTTTTCCAATATCATGCCAGAGAGATGCAAGCTTCACCGCCGAGGCCTCAGGTTCATTTAAGTTGAGTTTGGATACGATTGCACTTGCAAAAGTTCGAGCAGATTCCCGGTGTTGCTGCAGATCCTGTCTCTTGCTTGCAGTCAGTGAACCATTATATTTCGGGGAACGAGGCATAGCATACCAGTACCAATAACGATGGCTGGATGGCACGCCTAAATCCTCATCTTCATCGTCCGCATCTGGTTTAGTATCGATTGTTCGAATCAGCTGCATACCGATAGGCGGTTCTTCGTCATCCCATATCCGATGGCGTAATGGAGTGCCGTTCTGATCGGTACATTGATCGGAGACGTCATATCTCTTTCGATGGTTCTCGTCAAATGTAGCCTTACCGTCAAGAAAGCCCCTACTATCCAGCCCTCCGGCCTCTGGAGGCAATAGAACAATGCAATCCGCAAGATCTTCGACTGGATTTCTCTGCTTGTTATTCTCTAAAAGTCTATTCATGGATTGCACTCGAACCATTCCGTCTGATTGCATCACCCATGCATTTAGCTCCGGACATCGCTCCGCGATCGTCTCAAGATGTTTCAATACCCTGATAGTATGGTCTCGAAGCAACTCGTGCGGCTTGATTGGGTAGTCGTCTAGCAAGTCATCAGGTTTGTATTTTTCAAGCAGAGGATTCGTGAATAAAGCAACATCTTCACGCCAAGCAATATGCGTTTCAGATGGAGACCAATCAGCGATCCCATGCAGCCAATCAGCAACTTCCGGACGGCCTGGCAACTTTTTACGAACCGAGGTGAGCGCCCATGCATCAAAGAGGATATCGCTCGTGGATAGGATCTTTGGCATGGGTGTGAATGCGGCCTTCCGTTCGGCAGCGGGTAAGCCATTCAATGCCCTAGGGCTGGCGTCATATCGCTTGCCATCTCGTTTTGGAAGCCTTTTCAAGAGCAAAAGTGTATTCATGCATGCCTGGTTGAACGGAGATTCTTGCTTTGCCTCATTTCTTGATTTCATCTTGCTATCCTCAGCATTGGAATTGTCCAACTCGGCATGCATGGAGGCGAAATCAACGCCTATTGGTGTTGTTTCTTTCTGAAAGTTCGTATAAATTACATCGATCTTTGAATCTCTCTTGCCAAAGCGGTTTACACGACCGAAGCGTTGGGCCATGCTATCAAAGGGTGTAAGATCGCATACCAGATGATCGGCGGATATGTTGACGCCCACTTCACCAGCGGATGTGCAAACTAGGTACACGGTACCTGATTTAGGTTTGACATCATTGTTAGGCTTAGGCATAAAACGAGCAAAGAGTGGGTCTTTTTTTGCTAATGCATCGCGCTCGAGCCCGCGCAATGTCCCCGTCAGCGTTTGAATGGGAAAACCTTCTCTGTTTAGGTGGTCCGCAATCTTAAATACTGTCTCTACTTTGCGTGCATAAATGAGGATTGCTTTGTCACTGCCCCTATAATCCAATGCACATTTAATGATTTCTTTTGCGGTTTTATTCTCATCATCTACAGGAGAGAACGCAACATCTTTCTTTGCGTCTATGCGCGTCTTTACTTCGGGATGCTCGATGTCATGATCGGTGAAAAGAGGAAATTCCGGTTCGCGGTCGGCACGCGTCGTTGCAGTCATTGCCATTACCCTCAGCTTCATGAACTCTTTGCAGCGCTCTTGCTCATTAGTGATTGCTTCAAGAAGCTGCTGAAAGGCAGGCTCCAGATGAGCTTCGTCGTGAACTATCAATGTGTCCTGACCGAGAAACCCGGCATGAAGCGGTCGAGACTTGAACCCTCGGCCGTAACCGGAAAAAAGCAAACGGCTTCCAATCATATCAATTGTACCAACGATTACGGCAGGCCTCGCAGGATCGTACCGCCATTCTGCATTGTCGGCGAATTGGCCCCTTAGTGTGCTAATGGCCAATGACTTATCCGATGCTATAGCCCCAAGAGTTCTCAAGGCTTCAGTGACGGATTTGAGTCTCTGGTCGCTGTCGAGCGCTTTCCGCATATTTTCAGCTTCCAAGGTGGCTTGATCCACTACAGTCCTACGGTTGACGACATAAACCATTCGACGAGGAAAATCGTGTGGCTCACCAAGGCACGCATGATGCGCTAGTGCCAATAGCCAAACTGCAATGACTGATGTCTTTCCGAGTCCTGTCGGGATATCACATGTTGGTCTAAATCGTTTCTGCACAAACTCTTCGAATAATTTACGTTGCCACGGAAACGGTGTTTCAGATTCTTGAAGACCGGTCAATGCCTTGAAGCAATTATTAAAGTCAATTTCAGGCTGCATAAAGATCTCCTCGATAAATATCTGCAGCATGCACCTCTGGCCCTGCAAAGCGCCTCCGCCACAACCAGGCCAAGACAACGGCATCGGTCTTTCTCAGGCCCGTCGGGATGTCGATCAGCTCCGGCAATTTCTCCGAGGTGGCAATCCTCGTTTGAAAAGGATAGGGATCGTGGCCTCCAAGACTCTTGTCATCCCGTGTAGCTGTTCTAAAGAACTTTTCAAAACATCGCTTTACATCGGAAACACATTCGACCAATTGCCTGCCCCCGCCTGTGAGCTGTGCGCTTGGCGATGGCGCCCCTGCTCAAAGCTATAGATAGATTAGCTTTGCCAAAGATAAAGATATGGGGGGCAGGGCGAAACTGATCCACAAATTGTCAAAATTTATAAAATAATCTATAAAAATTTAAAGACGCAGTTAAGTGACTGGCCAATATGAGCGATCTCGTTTTTCTGCTATTCATCTCTCTCGCAGCCCCTCTCTCAGCTTCAGAAATGTCGCTTTCAGCCCCTCGGATATAACCCTCGTATCGGACAGAACCGGCATGAAATTGGTGTCGCCGTTCCAGCGGGGCACGACATGCAGATGAATATGATCTGCCACTCCCGCTCCGGCCACAAGGCCCATGTTTATTCCCAGATTGAAACCGTCCGGGTGCATGGTTCTCTTCAGAAGCTCCACACACAGATCCGCCAGCTCCATCATCTCCTGCTGTGCCTCCGGAGCCCAGCCGGAAAGCTGTGAGGTGTGCCTGTAAGGGACGACCATCATATGGCCGTTGTTGTAAGGAAAGGCATTCATGATTAGAAAATTGTATTTGCCCCTGTAGAGGATCAGGTTCTCTTCATCCCTGTTCTCAGCAGGCTTATCGCAGAAAATGCAGCCTGCAGGCTTCTTGCTCAGGATGTAATCGATGCGCCAGGGCGCCCATAAGTTCTCCATTTAATCCGCCTCTTTCTCGAAGATCAGCTTCCTTCCCTCGACCCTCGGCCTGCCCTCTATAAACATCTTTATCGCCCTGGGATATGCCCTGTACTCCGCCCTCTGGATCCGCGCCTTCAGGCTCGCATGTGGGTCTCCCTCTTTGACCGGCACAGGCCGCTGATAGATGATCGGGCCATGGGCCACATCCTCATCCACGATATGAATGGTGGTGCCCGTCCACCTCACGCCATGGTCCAGGGCCTGCTGGAAGGCATCCATGCCCCGAAATGATGGCAAAAGAGCAGGATGAATGTTCAGGATGCGATCCTTGTAATGGCGCACAAAAGCTGGAGAGAGAATCTTCATGAAGCCTGTGAGAACCACCAGCTCCACGCCGGCGGCCTCGAGCTCTATGATGAGCTGCCGGTCGTAATCCTCACGTGCAAGCCCTTTGGGATCAATGTAATTGCAGGGTACGCCAAACTCCCGGGCAATTGAAAGAGCACCTGCATCCGGCTGATCGCTCAAAACTATTTTTACCCTGGCAGGCAGATATCCGGAACGCTCCGCGAGCAGGATGTGGCGCAGATTCTCTCCCCGACCGGAGGAGATGACTCCTATCGTTTTGGTCAAACTAAACGCTCACTTCCCCATGGTGATCTCAATTGCAGAGACATTGGTTTCACCCCTCTCGGTGTTGAGGATTTCGGTAGAGATCTGGATGCCTTTCACGGTAACATCCGGGAGAAAGCGGGACCTTGACACCTCAGCCACGTCCACAGCTCTGGAGATCGCCCGGCCCCTGGCCATTATCCTGACATCCTTTGCGCCGCTGTTGAACTGTGTAACCACTGCAAGCACGTAGTTCATCACAGGCTTACTGCCGACGAACACGACATCATCTTCAGCCATTGGCAAATCACCTCGGAATTAAATTTGTTCTTACTATCGTTTCCTAGATAAAGTTGCTGATGACCTTGCTACGAATGGCATGGTTATTTGCTGATTGATTGCGCTATCAAAGGTATCTGCCCCTTGCCTTGATCTCCTTTACCCTTGAGAGGGCTGCCTCTGCACCCGGAAATATCCGGATATACCCTCTTTCGAAGGCCCCTATCAGCTCTCCAGGCCGGTCGTGCGTGCTCTCAAGGGTCTGGAAGTAAACATGCACATCCACGCCCTGCGCCTCCACAGAGTTCTCGTAAAAGGAGAGCCCGAAATCGATGAGGCATATTTTGTCGTCCACGAGGATCATATTGGAGGTGGTCAGATCCCCATGAATTATGCCTCCCTTGTGCAGCCTTCCCACCGTCTCGCCCACCATCTCTGAGAGCCTGGGGCTAATGATATCCTTGAGCTTC
>CABMDX010000331.1 GCA_902385025.1 uncultured archaeon
CAGACCGCCATCAACGGATTTCTTCCAGAGCGTCAGTCCATTTGCGCCGGAAAGAATTTCAATGCTTTGAGCGATATTACTGCCTGTATTGTCTCCATCCTGGCTCATGGTGTAGATAAAAATCTAATCCCTAACATAAAAAATAAGATCCTGGATCGGCATTGCCAGGGAAAAGCTTGCGAAGGTCTGATTCCAGAGAAATGCATGACCCTTTCCGTCAAGAGCCTCCAGTGTGGTGGAGATGTTCTGTGCAGATCCCTCTTCGGTAGATAAGTTGATTTCATAGCTGGCTCGGATGCTGTCTGGCACCTGGTCCATTGTGAGGTTGCCTGCCGGATATTCGACGGTAATGGCTCCCGGAAATATTCTGGAATCAATTTCTGTGCCATTGGCGCCATCGATGCTGGAAATACTGGTGGCCAGGGTTCCTTTCAGGCTGTCGATGCCAAATACATGCACCAGAAACTCAGAGGCATTGTCCTCGTTGATGTCTTTGATGGGATAAGCAAGTGTTACGGCCAGAATCTGGGATCTGCTCCAGATCTCCTTGCCAGATCTCCCATCCAGTGCGGCCACGCTGCTGTAAGGAATGAAGTCGGTGCCCGCAAAGAGCACATCCAGCATGATGTCCGTCAGTCCATCGTCGTTCAAGTCTCCGGCAGGAGCAGCAAAGGCCAGAGCACCGGTATATTTCTTCTGCCAGAGTTCTTCTCCATCGCTTCCGCGAATTGCCAGGATCTCTGAGCTGAATGTATTGTTTGTCGGATCGCTACTGATATTTATCGCTAGCAGGTCTGCGGCCTTATTCCTGCTGAGGTTTGAAACCGGGAATGCCATGCTGAATATCTGTGGCGAATTAACGCTTCCTGGCATAAGGCTCGCATCCTGGTAGTAATTGAAAAAATCCATATCCTTTTGGTTGTTATCGCTCGCAGAAATCTGATTCGCGATTGTATTCGGCTCATTTGACCGGGATTCATTCCCATCGGCGGCCACCAATGGCAACAGGAAATAGCATATGATCAAAGAAAACGCGATTATTTTTATATTAAAACCCCCTATTGTTGATAAAACTGATCTGGGTCCCTGGAATATGAATCTTCGCCTGTCTTAGGCTCAAAAAATTATCCATTGACCCGTCTTCCTGGGACAATATGATGTGATCGCTCTTCCCCGCTCCAGGAAGCTCATTGATATTTGCACATATACATGCAAAAAATGGACATCCGGCCAAAGAGGGCAAAAAGCGCATTGCTTTTCAGCCGGAAGAAATTGACAATTGCAAGTTTTAGCTACTCTTTCAGAAGCCCTTCATCCTCTCTTTGGCTGCGGCCAGCTTTTCCTTAGCTGCTTCCATGTCTGCTGCCATCTTCTCTTTGGCGGATGAGAGACTGTCCGCCCTGGTTTCGGCGGGCGTTGTCTTTTCGGCTGCAAGGCTTGCAGCGGGATTGGTTACTGCAGGAGTCTGGTTTGTTGTGGTGGCAGCCGCAACAGTAGTATCCGGGCAGTAGCCGGGTGTGAGCGGTGTTGTGCCTTCATTTATGCCTATGCTCAAATTCTCAAGGAAGCTCGTCATGATCTTTTCATTCATATTTCCATCCATGAGCACCAGAACCACTGCCTGGTTGACTGGCTGATAGGCGAATAATATCTGATTTTCTACCTGTCCCCAAAGAGCCTGGCTCTGCATTGTATCGTTGTATTTCGCATCCACCAATGCCGAATTATATTCCTTGAGCAGGGGTATCAACTCAGCGGGCTTAAGCTCTCTTTGTGGTATCTGGCAGGGGTAAATGATATGTATGCTGACTCTGCTGTCGTTGAGACGCATAGATGCCTTTACCTCTCTGCCTGCAGCATAGTCGGCCTCATCTATGGTTTCTGGTTCCACTACCACCTGCGAAGGCAGGCTGAAATTGAGCACAGCATAGCCCTTCATAGGCGCAGTTATATTGGTGATCTGATCGTCACTTGCTGCAGCCGACAGCGAGATCATTAGGCCCAGCAGTATGCAGCCTAATAGCAGAGTCCTTCCAAAAGGAAATCTGCACGGCAAAATTGCTATTGTCATATCCAATCCACCTCATTGCTTTTGGTTACATCTCCCACGATAACTTCTGGTTATTTGATTTCAGTTATAACTCTCTAACTATATAGCCGTTTTCCAGATTTGTTTTGTCAATCCATGTCTGCTGCAGTCTATTTTTCCCGGCGATAGTTGCACCTCCGATATGATGATATACCTGAAACTAGTCCCTGATTAATTGTGCAGGCAATGGATATGGATTTGAGCATGTGTGGAGGTGGCTTGCAGTGAAAAAAACTTCGAATGCGCTTTGTTTTGCGGCAACAGTTATGGTTTTGACATTTAGCGCTGCCGCTTCGGTAGTTTTGAACGAGATGGAGCTGAACCCGCCCGAGGGCGGAGCTGATTGGGTGGAGATTTACAATTCAGGAAATGACAGCGTAGACATCAGTGGATGGACTGCTACTATCACGGATGGCAGTTGGGTGGGCAAGTTCCCGGCTGTGTCGGCTGGAACCATATTGCCTTCCAAGGGATTCTATGTCTTTAATGGCCAGTCTTCCTGGAACCATGATAACGGCGGATTTGCCACACTTTATGCCGCTTCAGGAGAGGAAGTGGATAGGTCTGCGACCCGAAAAGACGACCTGAACAATGACTTTACCTATGGCAGGAAGCCCGATGGACATGACACAAATGCAGATGCCGACTGGGGCCTTGGATCTGCCACAAAGGGATCGTCAAATGTGCGCTGAGTTGATTGGAGATAAGTGTGGAGAGTGTAATGAAATGAGTTTCATATCTATGGACTTTGGGAAGGCATTCCTGGTCTCTTGTGCTCTCGTGGCCATTTGTGGTCTGGGCCTTGCAGATGTAGTCATCAATGAGGTTGAGCTCAGCCCACCAGATAATGGCACCGTCTGGGTGGAGCTTTATAATACGGGAGATGCGGCAGTTGATTTGACCGGCTGGACAGTCAAGATCGTGGACACTCCATGGACGGGCACCATTCCTTTGAGCGGCACCATAGATACCAAGGGATTACTGGCAGTGGATGGCCAATCGAGATGGATTGCGACCGGCAACGGAAGCGTCTTCCTCTATGATGGCTCTGGGAATGTGGCAAATAAGACTCCGCAGCTTGCGGACGATTCCCACTCAGACTTCACAAACAGCCGTGTTCCGGATGGCAAGAATACCAATACGGGCGCTGATTTTGCCTTCATAATGGGCAGCAAAGGCAGATCCAACTCCGGATATTCTGCCGTATCCAGCAAACCCATAGCCCTCGGCAGGGCATAAGAGTTGACTGAGGGCAAGGGCCCACAAAAATTTTTTGGCATCTTTTCAGCATATCTCGGGCCAGTTCAGTTAATATGAGCTTATATGCTGAGATGGTAGGAATTTCCTGCCATGAAGTCTCTGGTGTGATCGCTCTTATTGATGACATTGCCCCTTCCGTCTCTCTGGGAGACTGTGATGGTATGGGTTCCGCTTCCGTTTACCGTGAAGCTGGCCGTGCCGTCTATGACTCCATCGCTGCCATCGCTGCTGTAGAAGACACCGTCGAGGTATACATCGAATCCTTTGATCCTCTCGGATGCTATGGTTATCTTGCTCCTTCCAGGTATTGCCGAATTTGCTTCAGCCGACGGGCCAGACGGCTGCACTGCAGCGGGCGAGGCGTCCAGGATCAGGGCATTGCTTGGCTGGCTACTGTCTGCAAGGATTATAAAGAGCCTGCCGGCCTCCCCTGCCGTCAGCCTGAGAAGGTGATAGCCTCCGGAGAATAGATAATTCCAATGCTTGATAGTGCTCTTTGCATAAGATATGAGGTATATGTCTGCATAGCCCGTCTTCTGCGTATAGGCGATGAGATCGACCTCATCTCCCTGCATGATCTGCCCGGAGCGGCTCCAGGTTTTATTTTCTCTGATCCATAGATACGCCTCCGAGGGATTGAATGCGTAATCGGAGTAGTTGATCTGGGTAGAGTCCAGCATGATTGAAGATGGTTCATTGCCGCTGATGTTGAATGCCATTGGAAGTGTGAGATCGGTTGAGATCTCTGTGGACGATTGCTGCACGCTATCCGTCCATGGCTCCGACGTCCATATCTGATTTCCCGTGGGTCCGGCCTCTGCCGATATCGTGAGCAGCAAAGTCAGCAAGAATGCAGTGATGTGTTTATGGATGCGAAGCGGTTTTGCGGGTTTCATATGAGTCAGATCCGCCCTCCAGGGCTATTTAGGGTTTGCTAAATAAAAGAATAAAAATGGATAATGTTGGCTCTACATGGTCTCCAGAGCGTCTATGCCCAGCGTTTCCAGTGTCGTTCGCAGGGCGTTTCTGGCCGCTCTTGCCAGAGCCATTCTGGCGTCCCGCAACTCGGGGGGTGCATCCAGCACGGGGCTGTAGCGGTAGAAGAGGTTGAAGCTCTCCGCGAGCTCGCGGGCATAGGTTGCCAGATGATGCGGCTTCAGCTCTCGGGCAGCTCTGTCGATGACCAGGTCGAACTGCGCTATCATCTTGATCAGGGCTATTTCATTCTCGCCTGTGAGAAGGTCTGCCTGGAAGGGCTTTGCGCCTTCGCCCTTGCGCAGAATGCTGCAGGCCCTTGCATGGGAGTATTGAATGAATGGCGCAGAGAGCTTCTCAAAGTCCAGAGCCTGCTTCCAGTCGAACATGGTGGCTTTGTCTGCGGATACCCGGACCACGTCATAGCGCACGGCACCCGCGGCCACCTGCTTTGCCACCTTTCTGCGGAAAGCCTCGTCTTCCTCTGGCCGGCGCATACTCACCTCCTCATAGGCCCGGCTTTCCACCTCGTCCAGCAGTTCATCCGCTGAGATGAATTTGCCTTTTCTCGTGCTCATGGAGCCCGTGGGAAGAGATACGAACTCGAATATCACCACTTCCGGCTCACGGATGCCAAGCAAGCGCAGCGCTGTGCGAAGCTGTCCGGAGACCAGCTTGTGGTCTGCGCCCAGGATGTCCACGGAGCGGTCGGAGTTCTCGGACTTCCAGCGGTGGTAGGCAAGGTCGCGGGTGATGTACAGGGAGGTTCCGTTGGCCCTCTTGAGCACCATCTTCTTCTCAAAACCATGCTGGCTCAAGTCTAGCTGGAAGGCTCCTTCCTCCCATTCGGTCAGGCCCGTCTTCTCTAGCAAGCCGACGATCTCAGCCACATCTCCGCTCTGCACGAACTCCGACTCCCAGTGGTAGCTGTCGTGGCGGATGTTCATGCGGTGAAGCGTCTCTTCGATGCCCTTGATCGCATATTTTACTGCGCTCTGAATCTTGGCTACAGTCTCTTCGTCCCCTGCCTCGTAGCGCTGGATAACCTGGTCCGCCTCTGTGCGGATCTCGGGCTCGGTCTCCATGGCCTTGTTGGCCGCGATATAGACCTTTGCAATGGCATGATCAGGTTTGCTGCCATCGAGCTGGAAGCGATCGCAGCCCACGACCACCATGGCCTCCTGGCGGCCCATGTCGTTGACGTAATACTCGGCATCAACCGTGCAGCCCTCCCGGCGCAAGATCCTGACAAGCGTGTCTCCTATCACCGAGTTTCGGATGTGGCCCACATGCAGCGGGCCATCGGGATTGGCGGAGGTATGCTCCACGATGACCTTCTCTTTCAATCGCCCTGTCCAGGCATTGTCCGCGAGTGCCTGCTCCAGGACCGTGTTCAGGAATCTGCGGTTCATAAAGAAGTTGAGGTAAGGGCCGGTAAGCTCCACGTGGTCTACGTAATTGTAATCCCCGGAAATGGCCTGGTGAATCTCTTTCGCAATTTGCACCGGGCTTTTTTTCAGAGTCGGAGCCAGCCGGAAGGCGACAGATGAGGCCAGGTCGGCATGAGGGCTTATGTCGAGCCCAAGATTGTTTACTCCTTCCTCTACCTTGTAGCCGCAGCGGTCGAGGGCAGCTTTTATAAGCCCCTCAACCTCGCTAATAAAATCGAGAAACATGGGAACACCAGTTATAGACTTCTAACTTCAATTGGACAGGGCGATATAAGCATTACGTGCTGGCCAGTCCAAAATGCCATATTGACTTGCATCCTATTCTGCTGATTTTCAGGAAAGTATAATATCTTTGCCAGAACATTTGCTATGGGATTCTTATGAGACTCTTTGCAGCCTTAATCTTGTTTTTGATGTGCATCCCGGCCCTGGCTGCCTCAGATGAGGCGAATGGGGTCGAGGCCACCACAGCCATCACCCTGCCCGTCGATTCGGTTACCATTTATCCTGACGGCCTGATGGCGGTCAAACGCGCGGGAAGCCTG
>CABMDX010000332.1 GCA_902385025.1 uncultured archaeon
AGGAGGAGCAATAACTGCCAGATATCTGAAGCATCGGAAAGGATGGATAAAATTGCATAAAAAATTTGTATTGCTGGGAGTCGCATTTGTTCTGGCAGGACTATTTGTGGCAGCATACATGGTTTCAGCATATATGGAGACATTTTTTGTGCCTGGGACGCACGCATATCTCGGCACTGGCGTCTTTGCTTTTTTAATAATTACTCCCGTATTGGGGATCATCCAATTTAGACTAAAGGATGGGAGGGTGCACGCCCTTCATCGATGGAGCGGGCGCATTACGATATTGCTCGGGCTGCTTAACATCTTCGCTGGAGTTCAAATGGTGCGTGCTATGCTGTTCCAAGGGTGATAGACCCGAGGTCCATGAGGTTATATGCCCAACAGAAATATGATAGACTGTCAGTCCGACAAGCATATTATCATTAAGCACCTCGCTCGGCCTTATGAGATTGACCTATGCCGCTTCCATCCTTCTCCTGGCACTGATGACATCAGCACAGTGTCAAAAGGCCGCAGATGATTGGTACATAGAGGGCGACCTTCTCTACAATCAGGGAAAATACGATGGAGCCATCAAGGCTTTCGACGAGGCCATCAGGCTCTATTCAAATCTTTCCGAGGCCTGGACCAATAAAGGCGCAGCCCTCTTTCTAATGGGAAAATACGAT
Organism: uncultured archaeon; assembly: GCA_902385025.1. GTDB lineage: Archaea > Halobacteriota > Methanosarcinia > Methanotrichales > Methanotrichaceae > Methanothrix. The sequence continues at coordinate 672 of CABMDX010000332.1, forward strand.
GAGGCGATACGGTGTTTTGACGAGGCCATCAGGCTCGATCCAGGCATTGCCATGACCTGGAGCAACAAAGGCACGGCTCTGAGGGACAAAGGCAATTATGATGAGGCCATCAGGGCTTTTGACGAGGCTATCAGGCTCGATCCGAATCTTGCCGAAGCCTGGAACAACAAAGGCACTGCTCTTTATAAACAGGGCAGATATGATGATGCCATTCTGGCTTATGATGAGGCAATCAAGCGGGATCCCGACATTGCCATGCCCTGGAGCAATAAGGGCACGGCTCTGAGGGACAAAGGCAATTATGATGAGGCCATCAAGGCCTATGACGAAGCCATCAGGCTCGATCCGGGCCTTGCAGCAGCCTGGAGCAACAAGGGAGTCGCCCTCTTTCTCCAGGAAAGATACGACGAGGCAATACTGTGTTTTGACAAAGCCATCGAGCTGATCCTGTATGTGCAGGCCATGCAGAGTTCGACTGCAATAAATGGATCAAGCATTTCGATCTCAGAGAACAGTACGGTTAAAATTCTCGGAATAGATCCAACTGCTTTTCCCAGGATAAAGGCCAGCGTCTTTGTCAATAGATTCTGTGCACAGGCAGATCAACTGAGAAAAGAAAATTTCAGAGTTCGGGAGGACGGCATAGAATACGCGATTGACAATATATATTTCACAGGCAATGCCCGGGGCCAGAGGCTCGACCTTGCAGTAGCCTTCGATGATACCGGAAGCATGGGTGAAGAGATAAGCGCCATGAAATTAAAAGTTAAAGACCTGACCGACACGATCAGGGCTTCGGGGATTGATGCCAGCTATTCGCTTGTATCCTTCAAAGATAGCATCTCGATAAGGACAAAATGGACAAATGATTCAGAAGCGTTCGAGAAATATGTTGATTCTCTGTATGCCAAAGGTGGAGACGACATGCCGGAAGCATCGCTAGACGCAATTGAAGCTGTGCTTTCCATGGGCTTCAGATCTGATGCGCAGAAGGTCATCCTGGTAATAACCGATGCCCATGGCCATTATAAAAATGACAAAAGCAATTTTTCGAATTACACAGAGTCCGGGGTTGAGAAAGACCTGAAAAAATCAGGTGCGATACTGATATCAATATCTCCGATGTTTGAGAAATCGAGTGATTATGCGGACCAGAGAGAAGTTGCAGGCAATATTATGGGCAGTTGGATTGATATAGACTCTGCGAATTTCTCAGCTATTCTCGATAAGTTCAAAGGAATAATAACCGGGAACTACGTGATAGAATACACGACACAAAACCATATGGGTTTCGGCAACAGGATGGTCCTGGTTTTTGCAGACGCTCCCGAATGCGTGGTAGATAACGCCAGCAATTTCTACAATAAGCCAGGCAGTGCAGCTGTATTCAGAGATTCCGACCTTGCCGATGCATGGCTCGGCAAGGGCTTAACTCTCGATAAACAGGGCAAAGATGAGGAGGCAGTTCAGGATTACGACGAGGCCATCAGGCTCGATCCGAGCGATGCCCAGACCTGGAATAGCAAAGGTCTGGCACTTGCAGCCCTCGGGAGGAGTGCGGATGCCGATGCAGCTTTTGCCCGGGCCAGGGAGCTGGGATACGGGGTCTAGCTCCAGACGAGACTTCCCACTGCATCGTTCTCTATCTTGAAATTTCAAAAGAGTTGGTACTTGAGCTGTCAATTTGCATCGCTCAAGTTACGGTTATGGGCTCTCTATTTTTTGGGCAAGCCAAAAGCAACTATATATCCACCCTCGTTCTGAGTCTGGCCGCTTCCTGTGGGTACAAGAAGCATACCGTCACCAATAGAAGGCCCACCAATTCCAACAGGCGCTCCTACATTGAATTCCCAGAGGAGCTTGCCAGTATCGGCATCAAGGGCAATAAGAATTCCAGAAGGTATCTTCGGCGTGTCGAGCGGATCTCCAAACTCCGGATCGAATTTATATGGCGTTCCGACAGCCGTGACATGACCGGAGAAGACGACGCCATTTGTCACAAGCGGAGATACCCATGTGGGGAAATCGGTCTTATGCTCCCACTTTATATTGCCTGTTCGCAAATCTAGTGCCACAATAGATCCATTGCCTATTCCATTGGGCATGGATTCAAAATCGGGCAACGAACGGCCTTTGGCCCCCGGTCCGCCGTAGAAGATCATTCCCTGGTTGCTCACGGCAGCATAAACCGTGCTGTTATCAAAGGCCGTATAATCCTCAATGCCAACACCAGACCCGGGCCAGGTCGCCTTCGTGCCATTAGGCGTGGCCGGAATGTTTTCATTATGTAGTACCGCGATATTTCTCCACCAGATGGGTTTTCCAGTATCGGCGTCCATGGCCATTATATCGCCCCTCTTGTTATGGCCGATTACGACATTTTGCGGTCCCTTGCCAAGATCCACGGTGACGAGATTTGTTCCCCAGGCAGTATCCCAGTCATGTGTATCGGGAATCGTGACATTGAGCACTGTGCCTGCCGCCACGAAGGGCGTTGCCCA
>CABMDX010000333.1 GCA_902385025.1 uncultured archaeon
GCAGCCCTGCAGCTTCTGATATGGATCCCAAGCTATGCATCCGTTCATATCCCCCGCGGCTGGAGCGAGCTCGGCCTTGCAGGCTGCCTCGTCTTCCTGCTGCTGGGGCTGGCGGGGGTTGCCGGCGCGGTCCTCTATTACCGCGGCACAGCCAGAGCCGCAAAGCTGCTTCTTTTCAGCGGCCTGCTCGGATTTCCTGCGGGCTACATTGCCTGGACTGGGCTCATTGGCTTCCTTGGCTGGCTCTCCTGGCTTCTTCCCGGAACACTGCTCATCTCTGCCGGCCTGCTGGCATGGGCAACTCCGGAGAAGGTGCGAGCGTACCTCCCCTGGCAAAACGGCCCGACGGGGAAGACCGGACCCTTTGGCCACGCACTTTTCCTGCTCGTGATCCTGGGCGCGATAGGATTGCTGATGATGATCCTCATATTTTTGGGATTTCTGCTCTATGGAGTGCAGGATAGCCTCAAGAGCGAACAGGCCAGAGATGACGAGGACTTCACAAATGCCGATATTGCCGGCAGCATGGGCCGCTGGGATAAGGCTGTGGACTCGTATGACCATATCCTTTCCCGCAACCAGTCCAACTCCAGAGCCTGGCGGGAGAGAGGATATGCTCTGCAGCGTTTGGGCAGGTACAATGAGGCTAATGAGAGCTACCAAAAGGCCACATAGCTAAAAATAATATTAATGTTATGAATAGATACATCTTTTCAATTTTTCTCGCCACATATTTAATAGTAAGAATAATCATAGCCTATTAATGGCAAGCATTATATCCTCTGCTTTCGTCTTTTTTGTCAATGGAACTCGTGGCGGAGGGCGCCATCACCTTCGAGACCGAGGGCGCCTTCTACAATCCCAAGATGAAGCTCAACCGGGACATAGGCGTAGCCATGGCCGGAGCGCTGGGCCTGACCGGCTACCTCGACGCCCTCTCTGCCAGCGGCATACGCGGCATGCGCGTCTGCAAGGAGGCAGGCGTGGAAAATGTGGCGCTAAACGACGTCAGCCCGCAGGCTTGCCAGCTCATGGAGAGAAATCTTGCCAGAAACGACCTTATGTGTACCGTCACATGCTCCAATGCCAATGTGCTCCTGCATGAGAAACGCTATCAAGCTGTGGATCTGGATCCTTTCGGGACGCCCTCGCCATACCTGTCTGCAGCCGGAAGATCCGCCCAGCAGTACCTTTTCATAACTGCTACCGATACCGCTCCGCTCTGCGGCGCCCATTTGAAGAGCGCGATTCGTAAATACAAGGCAAGGCCGCTATGCACTGACTACCACCGTGAGATGGGAGCCCGGATCCTGCTCGGCCTGGCAGCACGGGAGCTGGCACGCCTGGACAAGGGGATGAAGCCCCTGCTCACCCATGTCACAGACCATTATGTGCGCACATACCTTGGCCTTGTCAAGGGTGCCAGAGCAGCCGACAAGTGCCTGGAATCAATGGGCTATGTCGAGCACTGTCCCGTCTGCGGCAGCTTCTTCCTGATGGACCAGCCCTCGCCCAGGGGCTGCCACTGTCAGGAGAGGACTCTGCTTGCCGGTCCCCTTTGGCTTGGCAGCCTGCAGGATCCGGGTACCATCCACAGGGCATTGGAGCGACTGCAGAGCGCGCCCAGAGGCAAAAGGATGCTGGAAACATGCGCGAGTGAGGTGGAGGCGCCCATGTACTACGATCATCATAGTATCTGCGAGAGGCTCAACATCACACCAGGCAAAATAGACGATGTAGTAGAGAGGCTCTGCCTAACAGGTCACAAGGCCTCTCGAACCCATTTTTCTGGACTGGGAATAAAGACGGATGCAAACTTGTGCGAGGTGGAAGAGGCCATAAAACATGCTTGATTTTCTAATAATTTATAAAAAGTCGGCACTGTTTTTCCACCTAAAACTTAATAAAGGAGAAGAGACGTAATAGTGATAGCTGCATTATGATAGGATAATGCAGGAATTCGCGGCACGAGGTGACGTTTATTACCCCCTTCATTGCTACTCCCTTTCGCATCTCGTGCCATCCCTTCTAACATTTTAGCAGGTCTGAAAAATGGAGTTCTCCCATTATCTTGCATATCTGGCATCATCGAGTGAGCGGTTTGTGATCTACTTCCTTCTAGGAGGATTGGTCACTGTTCTTGTCGCCTACTTCGCAGCAAATGGTCGCGGCATCATCTCGGCCTTTATAACCACTCTGCCACTGCTCACCATCCTCACCATCTTGATAATCTTTGCAGAAGGTGGAACCGGAATGGTGGAAGAATATGCTCGCAGCCTTCTGATCTTCACGCCTCCGTGGCTGTGCTATGTCGCAATCGTATGGCTTGGGACCGGCAGAATAGGAGTCTTCAAGAGCCTTGGACTGGGCGTTCTGGCCTTCGTGGTTTTGTCCTTCCTCTTTCAAAAGGCCCTGACTGGCGCAAAACTGTGAAATATGGGCGAAATCAATTGGCCAAGCATGAAGATTGCTCTTGTTGGTGGGACTGGTGACATCGGGACGGGCTTTGCCGTCCGCTGGGCAGCAAATCACGAGATAATAATAGGCTCACGAAAGGCCGATAAGGCCATAGAAAGTGCGGAAGCGGTCAATAAGCTTCTGGTAAATGGAAGCGTGCGGGGCACTGACAACGGCAGCGCAATCGCCTCCGCAGACGTGGTCGTGCTCTGCGTTCCCTATGAGCACCTGGTCTCAGTGACGCGTGACCTTGCAGCCTCCTACAAAAGCCAACTGGTCATCTCGCCTGTTGTACCCATGATCTACAACGGAAAATTCTTCCAGTTTACGCCTCCTGCGGAGGGAAGCGCAGCATTGCAGGCAAAATCAATGCTTCCCGATGGCATGAAGATCATATCAGCATTTCATACCATCTGCGCCGCAGCCCTTCAGGCCAAGGACAGGGAGCTGAAGGCCGATGCATTCATCTGCGGCGATGAGCCCGAGGCCATAGACACTGTGGTGGGACTGGCACAGGAGATCAAGAGCCTGCGACCACTTAAGGCAGGACCTCTGGCAGCCTCGGCCATGGTGGAGAGCCTGACCCCAATGCTGCTCAATGTGGCCCGCAGAAACAAAATCAAGGACGCGGGCATAGCCATTGTATCGGAGAGATAGGGCCGACTCCGAGCTGAGACTTTTTTTTGTTCTATTTTCCTATATAATTCCTTTCAGCAGCTCGGATGGATTGATCAGACCCATCCTGTTCCAGATGATATAAATTCCGAGGAACGTCCCTGCCATGGCTCCGACATTGGCGAGAGCTGCCACCAGGATGACCTTGAAGAGCTTGTTTTGCATCATCTGCTCAAAGCTGCTGGCCTGAGCCAGCCTCTTTAAGTCAGCCACGGTAGGCTTGAGCTTCCAGGCTTCCACCATGCCTGCAAACCAGCCTGCAGCCACAAAGGGGTTGAGGGTAGTCATCCAGGCCACCATGAGCGCAGTTATAGCCGAGAACGGATGGCCGCGAGCGATAACCACGCCCAAAGCTGACAGCCCTCCC
>CABMDX010000334.1 GCA_902385025.1 uncultured archaeon
GATGCTGCCGATAATAAGAATACTTCGAAGGTGCTGGAGATCTACCCCATGGCAGACGAAAAATTGAAAGCTGTAGAGGCTATTAGCAGCGAGCCCGGAATCAATGCTATAAGGACTAACCTGGATGAGATAAGAAATCTGGCTAAAGAGAACAAATCATCCGAACTACCTGCCAGGGCTGCCGATCTGAAGGCAAGCTACGTTAAGGTGTACTTGGCCACGAACTAATTCTGGAGTTAGAACAGGGGACCCTCGGGGCGGATTTGTTGGATCGGCCGAGAATGCCCCTGCCGCAAGAATTTTTTTAGATAAGGAAATATTGTCCCATGTTCGATCAGTATTGGCATATTTCCTAAATTGGCCATCTGCAATCGAATATCTATTATATTTCGTTCAACGCAAAATATTAGTCCTCGGTCAGGCATTTTCTCAGAGATAAATTCCCAAATTGCTCACGAGCCGGCCGATAGGGCCTTTTGCTCCTGGGCGAGCGGGCAGGAGACAGGACAGGGGCCCCAAGAGAGGATGCAAATAACCACAGACAACTCTGCATGCGCTGGAATTTGCCTTCCGCCTGACTCTTCAGCTCTTGCGGACGAAAAAAGAGGCAAAAATCCGTTCTTTTCATAGTTTTGGCAGCTCGCCAACAACATTGGATTCAAGATAATACATCGCTTTCAGATCCTCATCGCTCATGCCTGGGAATATTGCCAGTTTTTTCTGCAAGATATCGCTTTGCTTTTTGTCCACAAGAGATCTGACATCTCCAGGAACCAGCTTGCTGAATGGTGCCAACCTTACTCCGCCTTCTGCAAGTCCGTACCACCATTCCCGCCCCGGATGATTGCTCCAGGTCCCGTTATGCACAGATTCTACGATATCGGTCATAACAGGTTCCCAATTCCAGACAGCGCCCGTAAGAAACACACGCGGAGAGAACCTGCCGACATCCGAGCCGAATGATATAAAGTCTATGCCCATCTCATCTGCAGTTTGACCCGTGGCATCGGAATCGGACCAATGGGTGATGATATCGCACCCTTTATTGATGAGTGATAAGGCCACAGCCCGCTCTTTTCCAGGGTCATACCAGTCTCCGATCCACTCTACGTACACCCTGGCCTTGGAATTGGAAGATGCAACTCCTTTGGCAAAGGCATTGATGCCAATTATTACCTGTGATGTGGGAAGAGCTGCAACAAAAGCGATCTTATCCGTCTTGGTCATATTGCCGGCCACGATTCCGGCAAGATACTGAGCCTCATAAATTCTTTCGTAATATACTCCTGCATTGGGAGCCAGCTTTTCTGTCCCGCCGCCCCACATGAAAATGACATCCGGATATTCAGGTGCAACTTCTTTGATGGCGTCTATGAAGTTGTAGCTATGACAGAATATCAATTTGGCTCCATTTTTGGCGCATTCTCTCAATACTTGTGGCGCACTGGGACCTGCAGCATTCTCTTTCTCGGAGAGGTTGACATAAGGAAGCATCCCGGACATTTTAGATGCGCCCACATGGGCTTCGTATGTCCATCCATGGTCTCCAACAGGCCCGAAATCAAGCAAAGTCACATTTAGCTCAGATATTTTCGAGGATTCATTAACAACGGCCGCACTGCCAGCTCCGGCAAAAAGAGCGGCACAGAGAATCAAAGTCCATATTACTGATACGCATTTCATTCAGACAGCTCCTCCCGAGATCATACGATTATATAGTTGCATTGTCCAACAAAAATGATAAATCTTCTTGTCTAAAAAATAGCCATAGAACGTAAGTATATTTGATATTCAGGTTTAAATCATAGGATTGCGAAGGCGGTACGGGAAGTTCACCATCCAGAATTAATTACGCCCCAAAAAAAGGCAGGTCAGGTCTATTTTCCTGACCTCAATTTCTCAAGGTCCTTTTGCAATTCTGAGCTCATCCTTGCCCCATCGAGCTTGGAAGCCGCAAAAAAATTGAGCGCTATCGAATCGTACTTGATTCCCTGCAGATTTGCACCCCTGAAATCAGAGTTCTCAAAGGCGGATGTGTCAAATACGGCACCACTAAGATCCGCACCGGAAAAATTGCTGTTATTCATATAGTTCTGGGGAAATCGCACATTCCGCAGGTCGGCACCACTGAAATCCGCATCTATAAAATTCAGCAAAATCATGCTGGCGGATCTCAATTTCGCCTTATGCCAAACAGTTCCCGTAATAGTCATGCCATAGAGATAAGACCCCGCAAGGTCCGCGCCCGATAGGTCTGCATCATTCAAAAATACATTCATGAGCCTCACATTGTTCAATCTGGCATTCATCAGTTTCGCATCGGTAAGGTCCGCGTAATCCAGGGTTGCGTCCCTCAAAGTGCAACTTGATAGATTAGCTCTAACCAGATAAGCGCGCGTGAAGTCCGAACCTGTCAGGTCGGAATTGCTCAGGTTGGCTCCAAAGAATTCCGATCTGGTGAACTGGCAATTTCTGAGACTGCTGTCGCCCATATCAACCCAATTCATTTTTGCACTTACCATGTTGGTGCGCGCCATATTTGCGTCTTCCAGGATAGCAAGGCTGAGATCCGCACCGAGGAGCCTAGTACCTAACAGATTGGCATCCGTCAGATTGCAGCCACTGAGATGAGCATTACTGAGATCGGCGTTTTCGAGATCGCAATTCGATAGGTCCGAATCTTCAAGGTGCGTTCCTGGCAAGCTGGCGCCTGATAGATTGGAATCGATAAGTTTAGCTCTGTGCAGATATGTATTCTCGAGGTTTGCACCGCACAGATTCGCTCTGGAGAGATCAGAGCCATCCAGGCCCGAAGCCGCAAGATATGAGCCAGAGAGGTTCGCCATACTGAGGTTTGTACCGCTCAGGTTGGCAAAGGCCAAGTAGGTATTAACTAATCGGGAGCCGATAAATTTTGCACCATAGCATCTGCTCTCCGAGAGATCTGAGTCTGTCAAATCTGCATGGGATAAATCTGCATCAATTAGGTTGGCTCCGACAAGGCTTGCTCCTGTTAAATTGGACTTCGCGAGGACCGAACTGTGAAGCGATGTGCGTCTCAGGTATGCACCTACAATACTTGCTCCCCTGAGATTGGAGCTCGAGAAATTCGTGGCGGTCAGGTTTGCATAATCCAGTTTTGCATTTGTGAAGTTTGTTTTGCAGAGCCTTGCTTGTTGCAGGTCAGCTCCTGCATTGTCAGCACCTGTAAGGTTTGAGCCCGTCAAGTCGGACCCGACCAAATCAGCGTGGCTGAGATCTGCAAACGAAAAATCACAGTTCATTAAATTTGCATCCTTCATCTTGGCTTTGCTGAGGTTGGCCCCAATTAGCCGGGCATTATCCATGATCGCGCCCTCTAGAGAAGACCCGCTCAGATTGGCCCATTCAAGGTTTGAATTTTGAAGGTCAGACCGGGTTAGGGAAGCGCCGGTAAGATTAACATGGCTCAGATTCATATAACGGAGGTTTGCACCATATTTTATCATCCGAACTCCTGATCCAGTTTCGCTCTCCAGGGATACATACCCATTTTCTTCAGCCAGCTTCTGGCCATCTTGGCCCATCCCGAAATTGATGAATGCATTTGCACCGGCCACGGGCTCACCAAATGTCATGAAGTATAAATCCCTGGTTATGGGGTAAGTCCCATTTCTTATGGCATAAAAGTTCGGAAGCGTACCATTCAGAGCTATCACATTACCCCTATTCGCATAAGTATAGCCGATATAGCCTATTCCCGATCCCATCGTATCCAGATTGGCAAGAACAGCTTCATTAGCATAAGAGTAAAAAACACTCACATTTTTTGGTATAGTTTGGTTATGTGCGAATATGAAATTATCGAAAACGTTTCTGGTTCCCGAGCCTGGCTCTCTGGCCATGAGGAATATTTCATGATCCGGCCCGCCAACTTCCAGCCAGTTTTTGATCTTGCCTTCATAGATCTGCTTTACTTGCTCTTTTGTCAGGCTTCTGACCCCGGCATCAAAGACATTCTTGCTCACAACGATGCAGTCTGCATCATGTCCGATTAGAAATACATGAAACTTTTTCAGGTCAGTCTCATATTTTCTATCATCTGAATTGACCTTCCTTGAAAGCATACCTATATTTGATTTATTTTCAACCGTGTCATGTATGCCGTTTTCTGAGCCGCCACCGTGAACTGATATATGATACTGCTTTTGCAGCATATTGAATTCTGAAGCCCATATCTCAGCCAGAGGTTGAATTGCAGTCGATCCGGAGATAATTATTTCGGTACGTGACGTCGCAGTCGATGCGTTTTCTTCAGATGCTAAGCAACCTGTAACAAGAAAAGCTAGCAAGATAAATCCAATAATAAGTTTTATCCTTTCGGCATATATGCACATATTTTTTATCTCCTTTTCAATTAGTTATAAGTGAGTTGCTTCTCAATTTATTATATTTTTCTTTTTTAAACTTTTATTTAAAACTCATTTATCGAGATATCAAGGTTACGTTAGCCAATCCGGAGCATTGACCATCAGGCACCGACCTGTAATCCTTTATGAGAGCTTCAACATCTTCTTTTTTGCAGCGGCATCAAAATCATGTGCGACCAAGAAGAATGCAGGATCCTTCACGCCCATTCGCGAATCCTCATCTCAGGTGATCGACTTTGTGAGCGCGGAATAATCAGACGCAACAAAGGACAGGGCTGTGTTGGGCAGCGCTGTGAGAAAGATGAAAATTATAGCATGAACGAGGGATTCGCGACACCATGAGAACTTGCTTTTCTTACCATCTTTTGTTCACCAGCGACCATCTGTGACCTCGAATACATCAGCAATCGCGGAATAATTAATATTCTGATCCTGCATTTGGTTGAGACAGCCCGCAGGTTCCATAAGTTTGGGTCAGGTTTGTCCCGACCTCAATTTCTTAAGATCCTTTTGCATATTTACACTCATTTTAGCGTTATCGAGCTTTGAGCCTGCAATCATCGGGAGTATCAGGTTATCATACTTTATCCCCATGAGATTGGCTCCACTCAGATCGACATTCACCAAAGCGGTCTGATTTAGCTCTGCATCCCTCAGATCTGCTCCTGAAAGGTTTACATTTTGCAGGAAGGTCGCGTCGAATTTGGCATTTCTCAGGTCTGCGCCTCTGAGATCAACATCTTTAAGTATCATCCAATTAAAGCTTGCTGATCTCAAAACAGCTATCTGCATAATAGTTTTCCTTAAGTTCATGGATTCCAGCTTGCACCCGGATAGGTCCTCCCCGGATAAGTTCGCCTCATCAAGATCTGCCCTAATGATATGGACCCAACCAACATCAGCCCCCGACACATCTAAACCGTTTAAATATCAAATCTCAAAATAAAAAAAAAAAAAAAAAAAACAATCCAAGTCAAAAAAAACC
>CABMDX010000335.1 GCA_902385025.1 uncultured archaeon
ACTTAATCGCATACCAGATTACATTTCTATTGCCGTAATATACAGAGAGGTCCGATCCGAAGGCCGCCGTTCCGCCGTGGTGATGATACACTTTCGCCTCTGGAACGTAGATGCATTTCCATCCTGCTAGCCTTCCCCTAAAGGCCAGATCCACATCTTCCATGTAGAGAAAAAAGTCCTCATCGAAGAGTCCGATCTCCTCCAGCATGGCCTTTCTATAGAGGGCGGCGCCAGCACTTGGCCCGAAGACCTCTTCTCGCTTGTCATACTGTCCTTCATCGGCTTCAAACATCCCGCGGTTCCAGGCGGCTCCGCTGCGGGAAATGCAGATCCCGGCGGAGTTGATCCTGCCGTCGGGCAGAAGCATCTTAGAGGCGCACATTCCTACATATTTATCTGATAAAGGCTCCGCAAGACGCTCGATGAATCCTTTCTCAAGCCACGTATCGTTATTCAGCGCAAGGATATATTCTCCTCTTGCGTGCCTGATGCCGACGTTCATGCCTCCTGAAAATCCAAGGTTTGTCTCGTTTCTCACAACTATCAGCCAGGGGTAAAGAGCCTTAGCGTGCTTCTCACTTTCGTCAGTGGAGGCATTGTCTACGAGAATAACCTCTAAATCATGATAAGCTTGATCTCGGAGGGAGGAAAGACAGCGATCTAGATACTGCATCCCATTGAAATTCAAGATGATCACGCTGATCATGGCATTCTCCGAATATTAATCATGGGCTTTTCTCAACAAACCGCTCTACAGAGTGTCATACCCGCGCTGCCTTATAAAATGGTGATACATCGAGAATCCCCCATCGCCTTAGATCCTGGTTTCGGCTTTATAATAGCATATAAAGCGTAACGGTTGCCGGCATTTTTTGGGGGCTCTTCTTATCCTTTGCCTTATAAATTTTTCCGTCGTCTACAGTTCCGTCTCTGCATAGGCCTTTTCCGCCCTGTCGCAGATCAATTCCCAGTCGTACATCCTGGCCATCTCTCTGCACCTCCCTCGCAAGGCATCACTACTTTGCAGCATCCGGCAAAGCCCCTCTGCCAGAGCTTCCTGATCTATCTCACATACCACACCCGTTTCCTTTGTGACCAGATCCGAGACTGCATTCATTTTGTGGGTGATAGTTACAACCGGCAGGCCGCAGGCATTTGCTTCCAGGGCCGCCATGCCAAAGCCTTCTCTGCTGGAGGTCGAGGCGAAGACGCGCGAGGATTTCATGATGGCTATTGCCTCATTATAATCCTCCAAAAATCCGCAAAACTGTACATTCTTATCGAGCCCCAATTCCTGGACCAGGGATTTCAATCTTGTTGCTTCCGGTCCGTCGCCTATGATCTTGGCTTTCACATCAGGCAGCTCTTCTCTGATCCTGCCAATTGCCCTTATCAGCAGATCTATATTCTTGTGATCAACCAGCCTTCCCACGCAGACGATATCCGATTGCTCTGCAGAGGATGGTACCCTGTCTATCGCCTTCCAGTCGATGCCATTCGGCACCACTCGAACGGCTCTCGCTCCCAATTCCTCTAGATCCCTTTTTGTCCTTTCGGAGACTGCAATATTTCTCTTTGAAAGACCCGCGGCCGCTCGTTCGACCGCCTGGCCCGCGATGCCCAATTTTCCCAGGTAATTGCGCCAGTAGTCGCCCCAGACCTCATGCCAGGTAATGATCAGCTTATCGCTATTTGGGCCGCAGCGAATTCGGGCCGAGAAGCAGGAAAGATAGGGAAAATTCTGGCAGTCAATCACATCATAATCTGCTTGAATGGAAAGAACCCTGAGGGCGAAGTAGGCCGCCTGCTTCAGCGATCTTCTCCCTTGTATGTACAGAGGCATGGGCCGGCAAATGCCGTGTAAATGAACGCCATCCATGAAGACCTCCTCTTCATCAGGCCACCATTTCATGCCGTAGCAATGGATCTCATGGCCTCGCGATGACAGCCTTCTGGAAAGCTCATAGATCCTTTTCTCAGCGCCTCCCTTTACCCAGGGATAGACTGCGTCGTAAATGTAGGCAATCTTCAATTTCATCTACCTAACCATCTTGCTGCCCGTTGCTTAGCAGGAGCAAGCTTATGAACATCCCTGAAAAAATGATCTGTATCCCAAGTATTGATAAAATCATAGCCATGATGGCGTTCTGGGCCGCGTCCAGTGCCCCGAAGCCCGATGCGCCCCAGCTCAGGAGGACTCTTATGCCGAGGACTGCGCCAAGCGCGAGCAATATCAGGAACAGTGTAAGCTCCTTTTCAAGTGAATGATAGCTCATCAGCCTCTTTGAAATCTTTGAACCTGTGAGGCCGTAGACATCTGCAAAAGCTCCGAAGTGCAGTGCCGCAAGCAGCATCTGGTTTCCTATGACCAGCATCAGGCCGCCCAATATCAAGGAATGAGTCCTCTCTACGCCCTGCATATAGACTCCTGCAGTCAGAACAAATCCAAGGAAGAGGACCAGTAGTCCGGGAACGAGCAAAAAAGGGACTGGCCGGTAGAGCATCATGAAGCGCAAATGTCTCCAGCCATCGGTAAATGAATGAAGTTTAGATTTTCCCTTGCGAGGATAGTAAGAGATGGGAACCTCTGCAATTCTCAGCTTCCGATTCGCAGCTTCAATCACCATCTCTGAGGCAAACTCCATTCCGCCCGACTTCAGTTTAAGCATTTGCAGGGCTGGCCTGGTAATAGCCCGCAGGCCGCAGTGAGCATCAGATATGCCGGCTGAAAACAGCTTATTCAGAATCCAGGTGAGCATAGGATTGCCTATATACTGGTGAAGGGTCGGCATTGCACCAGGAAGGATCTCACCTTTCAGCCTTGATCCAATTACCAGATCATACTTGCCGCTCATGAGCAAATTAAGCATATCCTTCATGGCAGATGGGTCGTAGGTCAGATCTCCATCCATCAATACAATGTAGTCTCCTCGTGCCTGAACAAATCCTGCCAGATAGGCATTTCCATATCCCATCTTAGTGGGATTGATTATTATGGCCCCATGGGATCTGGCAATTTCCGCTGTCTTATCTGTCGAGCTGTCTGCAACCAGAATCTCTCCATCGAGCCCCATCTCCTGGAAGGCTTTTTGTGCCCTCCTTATGCATTCGCTGATGGTCTGGGCCTCATTTCTCGTGGGGATGATCAGGCTTACTTGGGGCACACTTCTAGGCGATGTTGCTTCACCTGTAATAGGCTTTTCCCTCTCTTATGGAAGTGAAATACCGCTGCCGAAACCTTTTAAATATTGCTATTCCTTAACGGAAATTATGGATCGTGGGAAGAGAAGCGAGCCAGCAGAGCTGCTGGCAGTCCTTATTATCGGCTTATTGCTCAAGTTCTTTGCAGGAAGGAGTTCTCTTACCGAGAATGGCATACTGCTACCTGGTTATGATGAGTTCTATCATATGCGCAGAATAATTTATACTGCAAATCATTTTCCTAATACGTTATGGTTCGACTCATACCTGAATTTTCCGTATGGCCTTGATATTACCTGGCCTCCGCTTTTTGATCAGATCTCTGCTGCCTTCTCTCTGGCACTGGGCGGGCGCAGTTACGGTGGGATGGAGATGGCAGCCGCTACTGTTCCCATGATCATCGGCCTGATCGCAATTGCTGCAATATATTATCTTGTAAGGGAACTCTTTGACAGCAAGGTTGCTTTGATGGCCGGTTTTATGACTGCTATAGCTCCTTATTACCTGATTTACACCATGCTCGGAGCCACGGATCATCATTGCCTTGAGGTGCTGCTTCAGCTTCTCTCTCTTCTCTTCATAGTCATGGCCTTCTCAAGAAGAGAGAAACGATATCCTTTTGCGGCTCTGGCAGGCGTTATGATGGCGGCGATGGCATATTGCTGGCAGGGTGCAGACATCTACCTGGGGATGTTTCTGATCTATGCCTTTTTCAAGATAACCCTTGACTTGAAGAACGGCTCGTCATCAAGAGAAAATGTGACGACGCTTCTGGCTGCCTTTGGAGTGGCGCTCATTTTAGTCCTTCCATCCTGGAGTGCCTCCTGGATGTATGCTTCTTTCCTGGGTCTGGCGACTATTCTTGCAGGTTTAGCCATCATGCATGCCTTCTCTCTTCTGGTGGCGGAGCGCAGATTTCCCTGGACGGTTTTTCCTGTGGGCCTGATAGTCCTGTTCATTCTCATTGGGCTTCTATCCACTATCGGTGGCGGTTTGTTTGAATTTGGTGCAATAATGCATCACGGAATCAATTTTGTCATAGGTGGGGAGATGATTGGAAAAATTTCCGAAGCAGAGCCGCTTATCTATGATGCCCAGACCTTATCTGATGTGGCCTATTCTGGTCTTGGCTTGAATCTTCTCCTTTCTCTGTCCGGTGCAGCGGCAATAATTGCCTATATTCGGAGAAGTAATGAGAAAAAGAGGCCAGGCCTTCTCTTGCTTTTAATCTGGGCCGCATATTCTCTCTTCATCACCTTTGGACAGAATAGATTCCTGTATCTCTCTACCATTAGCATGGGTGTGCTGATAAGCGTCTTATTCTTCTGGGTCTTGGATCTTTTGAATAGAAAAATGGCAGAACGTGGAAAGAGTACGCCAAGGATCCTCGTGGTCTTATTGTTGCTTTTAATTGTGCCCACCCTGCAAGACACGATCACGTTTGCCCAGAATACGCCACCCGATGTGGCTGGTGATTGGTATCAGTCCCTTGCCTGGCTAAAAGAAAACAGTAATACCACCAGTTTTTATGATAATCCTTCCCAAAACGGGGAGTATAGCGTCATGAGCTGGTGGGATTATGGCAACTGGATTCTTCTTCTGGCAAATAGGCCTGTGGTGGCGAATAACTTCCAGGCAGGTCTGGAGGCTGCCGCCCAATTTTATCTCTCAGAGAGCGAGGATGATGCTGCCAATGTGCTGGATAAGAGGGGATGCAAATACGTCTTCGTCGACTTTGATCTGGTTTATCGCAAGTTGGAGGCCCTCACTACCTGGGCGAATAAGGATATCCACAATTACATGAAAATGGAGCTTGAAGGTTCACGGATTATGGCAACTCCCCAGCCGAGGCTACTGAATACCACTCTTGCGAACCTTTATTTCTACGACTGCGAGGGGATGGGCCGTTTCCGGCTGATCTACGAATCGCCCACCTTCTTGGGAGACAGTCCTGCAAAGAGCAAGGTCAAGATCTTTGAATACGTTCCAGGAGCATTGATCAGGGTCAGGACGAACCCGGGCTACCGGGTGGGTGCATTGCTGAACATGACCTCCAATCAGGGGAGGTCGTTTATATATGTCAATGAGGCCGTGCCCAAAGGCGATACATTTGATATGCGGGTCTCTTATTCCACAGAAAACCGATATGAAGTTCATGCTGTCAATCCGTATCTGATCTTTGCAGGAAATGAGGCCGGTGTGAAGAGACGGAGTCTCAATGTCAGCGAGAACGATATATTGCAGGGCAGGGTAATAGAGGTGTCTCTTTAGGATGAAGGAAGGGCTGACTGGTGGGCTAATCCTTTCGAATTCAATCGAGGGATACAGCCCACTTCTATTGCTTTTGCTCCAAGCGATGCGTACATCCTGATTTCCGTACATGTTTTTTCTGATATTTGCCGCAGCAGCAGAATGAACTCCTGTTGGCCGACCAGACTTTGTACTATAA